>CAIUSK010000273.1 GCA_903901805.1 uncultured Flavobacteriales bacterium | reverse complement strand
CCGCTCATCACTTAGGGTTGAATTGTCCCATTGTTGGAGATGACCTTTATGGTCTCAGAAACAGTCGATTGCATTTACATGCATCCGAATTAACTATTTTTCATCCCATTTTAAAAAGAGAAATTTATATTCAATCGCCCTATAAATTCAACTGGTGATTAAGAAACGTATATTGATAAAATGCAACTAAATAGGTGATATAATCGTCAAATCACTAAAATTAGCTCATGAAATTAATCAGTACCTTTCTAACAGTAATCTCCCTCTTTTTTTTATCCGTAGGTTATAGTCAGAGTGTACCATGTCCATTTGTAAATGCAGGACCTGATCAAACTGCTGATTGTTCAGCGGCGCAAGGATGTTCTAACTTAAATGCTACTTTTTTAGATATTAGGGAAACTTCAAATTATACCGTTGAGTCAATTCCCCACGCGCCACCAATCCCCTATAATCAAGCTGGAGGAACAGCCGTATCTGTAAACACGGATGATGTTTGGAGTGGTGTAATAAATATCCCATTTCCCTTTTGTTTTTACGGAGTTACGTATAATTCAATGTTAATTGGTTCTAATGGGAATTTAAATTTCACAACAACAAATGCTGGTGGATATTGTCCTTGGTCGTTCACTGCAAGTTGTCCATCTACTAATTTAACTTCTGCCGGAAACGTTTTTGGTATCTATCATGACATTGACCCATCGGTTTGTGGTAACATTAAATACTATGTTGTTGGAACGGCACCTTGTCGTCAGTTAGTAGTTTCGTATAATGTCATCTGTCAATTCAGTTGTACATCCATTTCAAGTAAACACATGATGGTGTTAAACGAAACCACAAATTACATTGATGTTTATGTAGAATCCAAGCCATTGTGTCCTGGTTGGAATGTAGGAAATGCAATTATTGGATTACAAAACCCTGCTGGAACAGCTGGTATAACTGCTCCTGGAAGAAATACAGCACCTGATTGGACAGTAACCACACCTGAAGGATGGAGATTTAAACCGGCAGGTATCCCATTGTACACTTTTGAATGGCTTCAAGGAACAACATCCTTGGGTTCCACTCCAGCTATTACTGTTTGTCCAAGCACTCCAACAACCTACACATCTGTTTTCACCTACACACCGTGTGGCTCCACAATACCAATTACACTAACAGACGATGTTACCATTACTCCTGCACCTGGTTCAATCAATGCAAGCACAGCCATAACCCAATCAACCTGCTTACAAGCGAATGGAACAGTTTCAATAACTGCAACCGGTGGAAGTGGAACCTTGAGTTACTCCTCTGATAATGTAACATTTGGATCAACCACAACTTTCAACAACCTATCCGCAGGCACATATACTTTCTACGTGCAAGATCAAGGTGGTTGTTTGGTGAGTCTTCCTACTCAAATTACAGATTTGTCAACATTAACAGCATCCATCATTTCAGACAGCAATGTGAGTTGTTTTGGGGGAAATAATGGTCAAATAGTAATTGCTGCAGCAAATGGAAATCCTCCTTATAATTATGCATTGAACACTCAACCAGTTCAAGCGAATGGACAATTTCAAAATCTACCTGCTGGAATTTATCAAATTACCGTTTCGGACGCTCAAGGCTGCCTGTTTTTACTAAGCGACACATTAACTGAACCTACTGAATTAGTTCTAACTGAAATAAATACAGATTCAACTACCTGTAATTTAGCGAATGGGTTAATTGAAGTTTCAGCAACCGGAGGAACACCAGTTTACACCTATTCAATTGATCAAAATGTTTCACCACAGTCCAGTGGAATTTTTTCGTTACTTGGATCAGGTAATTATACTGTTTTAGTAGCAGATCAAAACGGATGCCTTGACTCGTTAACATCAATTATTGATGCGAATCCCTCAATAGATTTAACCATTGGTGCAGTTAATAACGTAAGTTGCGTTGGATCAACAGATGGAATTGCATCTGTATTGGCAAGTGTTGGTCCAAGTCCTTACATATACTACCTTGAGAACGGAACGCCACAAGATTTCTCCGTGTTTTCTAATTTATCTCCCGGAACCTACATGATTTTTGGAGCGGATGTGAATGGATGTATTGATTCCCTTGATGTTACAATCATTGAACCGAGTGAATTAATTGCTTTAGTTGACCCAACAGCAACCGTTTGTTCTAAAAACCCACTTGATTTACTAGCCAGTGCAACAGGCGGAACAGGACCATACACATACAATTGGGTAGGACTATCAGGAAATCCAGCAACTGTCATCCCATCTTCATCCAATACCTATCAAGTTATTGTAACGGATGCAAATGGTTGTCAAGACACCAATCAAGTTACACCTGTAATTTTACCCCTTCCAATTGCTTCAGCAACCTCAACGCCTAATACGGGTGGAGCGCCACTTCCGGTTATATTCACCAATCAAAGTCAAAATGCTACCACCTATTCTTGGGATTTTGGTGACGGAAACACCGGTACAACATTGGATTTGAGTTCTGTAAACAATACGTATTTAACCGCCGGTACTTATTATGTTGTTCTAACTGCCAGCAACGGATTTTGTGACGATACTTGGACTGATTCAATTGTAGTAATTCCAGTACTACCCGTTGAAGTGGAAGTTCCGAATGTATTTACACCCAATTCTGATGGGAATAACGAAGGGTATTTTGTTTGGACAAAAAATGCAGCTTCCATTGATGCTGTTATCGTAAATCGATGGGGAAATATTATGGTTAATATTGATAATTTGACTTATCAATGGGACGGTAAAACGGTAAATGGTACAGAAGCAACTGCTGGTGTGTATTTTATAAAATACAAAGTAATCGGATTAGATGGATCTGAAGTAAAAGGCCATACCTTTTTCCATTTAATTCGCTAATTTTTTAAGTAGTTATTGCTTTTTGTTATATTTATCCTTTATTGGTAAATTAGACAAACTTGTGATTTCATGAAAAAAATATTCTTATTCATTTCCGTATTATTTCTGTTAAGTTCAATAGTAGCTCAAGAAAACTGGAAAGCAGAATTCAAAAAAAGGAAAGTTTTTATTGAAAATAAAGGGCAATTCGATGAATACAATTCGAATGAATTTGGAAAGGTGAAATATGCGGTTGATTTTGGCAATACACGAATTTTATTCAGTGAAAAAGGAGTAAAATATTCACTACTTGAATCATCTTTAGTTCCTAAAGAAAAACGCCAGGAATTAGCCAGTAAACTAAATGCTTCAACCATTTCAGACTATAAAAAACAAGAAAAACTAGTAGGTAAATTCTTGTTTAAGTCTGAAAATGTCACCCTATTTTGGTCTAATGCTTTACCGTGTAAAATTATCAGTGAGAATAAAACAACGGATTACCATAGCTACACATTTAAAGGAAAAGATGGGAAATATATCAATGAATCCAATATTGCCGGATACGAGAAAATCATTTATAAAAACATCTATCCAAATATTGATATAGAATATACAGTTCATCCTGAATCAGGAGTGAAATATGCCTTAATTTTAAATCCGGGTGCCAATCCCACTGATGTAAAAATGGTTTATGACAAGGCAGTTAAACTTGAAAATGGAAAAGTATTAATTCCGACCATTTTCGGGGATATTATCGATCACGAACCCTTTACTTTTTACGCCTCTTCCAAAAATGAATCGGTTAAAAAAGAAATTACTTCCTCTTTTGTTCAATTGGATCCATTTACCATTCAATTTCAGCTTTCTGAATATTCGTCCAGTAAAAAAGTAATAATTGATCCATGGACCCAAACTCCTGCATTTGCTACCAATTGGGATTGTGTTTGGGAATGCGAGCGCGATGGATCCGGAAACGCCTATGCCTTAGGTGGAGTAATGCCCATGCAAATTTTGAAATACAATGCAGCTGGAACATTACAATGGACGTATAACACACCTTATGACACCTCTAATGTTTGGTTAGGTACATTTGCCGTTGATAATAGTGGAAATTCTTATGTAACAGCGGGTTCAACAGCACAAATTCAAAAAATAGGACCGGCTGGCAATTTACTTTTGAATAATTCAAATCCGGCAGGTGCAATTTCCAATGCAGAATTCTGGACAATCTCCTTTAACTGTGATGAAACATCCCTAATCATAGGAGGCACAGGTGGTTCTCTATTTCAAATAGATGCCGTAATTTATAATGTGAATACGACTGACTTAAGTATAACGAATCAGCAATTTATTTCAACCGGAACAACGACATCAATTCCTCCGAATGTAGAAGAAGTTAGAGCAATCACATCTGCTCCGAATGGAAAATACTATTTCATGACACATGACACCCTTGGATATATTAACGATAATTTCTCTCTTTGTCCATCTGGTAGTTCTAGTTTTTTAAAAATAAATCACAATG
>CAIUSK010000272.1 GCA_903901805.1 uncultured Flavobacteriales bacterium | reverse complement strand
TTCTATTAAATCCTTTCTTGGCATTTCTGAAACTAAAATTTGGGCTAGTAAGTCTAAGGTTTCAGAAAGAGCAGCTTTATGATTTTTCTTATCTAAAATAGTTTGAGTTGTGGTTGAATCAGACATAACCAAACCTTTTTCGGCATCGGAATATTGAACATAAAATGGTTCGTGTTTTTTTGAACTACGGCATTTGAGATAAGCTACTTTTAATAAATCGGTATTATGGTTTTGTGCGTCTTTTTCAAAACCAATTTGAATAACAGTACTAGCTTTATTTAATATTTCTGTTCCTAAATGGCCTCGGGCTTTATCCGCACTTCCCGGGTTCTCATGAATTAAACATAAAAATGTTACATCGTAACGATTGATTGTTTGATTCATCATGTCAATTAATTTCATACTATCCTTGGTATCATTGAAATTAAAGACACAATCCGTAATCACATCTAAAATAATAAATATGTGAATGGGGAATTTTTTACGAGCATGCTCCAGGTACAAATTCAACATATCAAAGCGTTCTTCTCTGCCAAATTCTAATAATGAAATATAATCGAAGCCGTAAGGATCTTCGTTTATTTCATATCCTGCTTTTAGTTGAATTTGTTGTAATGAATAAGGAAGTTGCTCGGATAAATTTCTTTCTGTATCTACATAGCAAATGGCGTAACGTGTGAGTAAATTAGTTTTAAAACCTAACAAATCATTATTACAATCTGTTTTTTTAAGCAATGATGCGCAAATGGTTTCAGCAAGGCGTGATTTATGTACGCCTGCTTTACCTTGTATGACATTGATTGTTTTGGGAAAGAAAACAGGGTTTTCTTTTTGCCAAACAATGGGTTGAGAAAATGAAATTGGTTTGCATTTATTCTCAGCTATTTTGCGTTGTGAGGCTAATAGTTGTTCTAGCTTTTCGCTAGAACTAACCAAGTTTACCATAGGTAAACGAGGTTGTTCATTGTGCGATTTTGGTGCTGGAATATCAAACATAATTTTCTTTTATTGATAATAAGACAATGCCATGAAATAAACTTTGATTTGACCGTTCTCAAAACGAACAGTAGCTACCCAATCTTTGGGTGTTTTGTTTTGTATGTTCGTTTCTTGTCTGATACAACTTTCAATGCTCATAATCATCATTTTGTAATTCTGCTCTTCCAATCTTACAAACAGTTCAGAGAAATAAGCGTAGCGCAATTTGTCGAGCTGTAGCTTTTCAAAAAGTTTGTTTAATTGGTTCTTGTCTGAATTGTTATCATTAAATAATTTCATGTAATAGTTTACATTACTTTCTAATGATTTTTCATCTCTGCCAATAATTGAGGCAACTTGTTGCATCAATTCTGGCCAAGTAAGGTCGTGTAGTGTTTCGCTGTATTTTTCCATATTACACCTCCTTACTTTTTAAATGCTTTAACGTAATGCTTATTCAACAAATCTTCCACATCGTTTAATTTGTAGTAGATTTTATTGCCAACTTGGGAGAATGAAATTTTACCCTCATCGCGCCAAGTTTGTGCCGTGCGTTTAGAAATTTTCATTAGCAATAAAAATTCCTGATTATCGACAAAAACCTCTTGAGGTTTTTTGCTTTGGCTGTCGATTTTTGTTTTGATTTCTTCGATTGAGCCAGTCAATGTATTGAACTGCTCTTTAGATAAGATAACTGCTTCCATTTTCTTTTTGGTTTTTAAGATTATGGAGCAAATTTGCGCAGACAAGAAAAGTCTATTGGTCTCTGTAGGACCACTTTAGGACTTTTTACTTTGGTATGTTTTTGATTTTCAGATTGATTCTTTTTTCTGAGGAGGGGCGTTTTTCGGGACGAGAAGTATTGAGAATTGTTTTAACTGTATTTAAACTTAATGGATTTCCATTTTTATCGATAAAATTATCTGTAATGAATTG
>CAIUSK010000271.1 GCA_903901805.1 uncultured Flavobacteriales bacterium | reverse complement strand
TCGGACTCATATAAGGTCCCATCATTCCAGATACAAACGCCATTGGAAGTATCGCTGCAATAACTGTAAATGTTGCTAAAATCGTTGGATTTCCTACTTCATTTATCGCATAAATCGCTGCTTGTTTAAACGGCAATCGCTTCATTTTGAAATGGCGGTGCATATTTTCGGCAATGATAATACTGTCATCGACCACAATTCCTACCACGAAAACCAAGGCAAAAAGTGTAATTCTATTTAGCGTATATCCCAATAAATAATAAGCAAATAAGGTTAAAGCAAATGTCAACGGTACAGAGAAAAACACTACCAATCCACCGCGCCATCCCATAGCTAACATCACCAAAAAGGTAACAGCAATTATGGCAATTCCCAAGTGCAATAACAACTCTCCTACTTTATCCGAAGCCGTTTCTCCATAATTACGCGTCACTTCTACGTGAACATCATTTGGAATCAAACTTTTCTTTAATTGGGCTACTTTATCAATAATTTTAGCCGAAATTTTCATCGCATCAGCCCCTTTTACTTTTCCTATCGAAATCGTAACTGCAGGATATTCTGATTTGGCAGTTTTGAATTTTTCATTCGCTTTTCCATATCCAAAAGACACATAACTTCTTGGTGTCGAAGCGCCATCTTCAACCTTCGCCACTTGTTTTAAGTAAACCGGTCTGTTTTTATTCACCCCGACAACCAAGCTTTCTACATCTTCCGAAGACGATAAAAACTTCCCTGTGGTAACTAAATATTCTTGGTCGTTTTTTACAAAACTACCCGACTGAGAACTTCCGTTGTTCGCCTGAATCATTTGCATAATTCCCAAAGCATCCACGCCATTTTCGGCCATTTTATCTTTGTCAAGAATCACTTTTAGTTCTCTATTTCGACCACCAATTTCTCTGGTAATGGCAACATCTTTTACTTTCTCAACTTCCGAAGTCACTTCTTCCGCAATTTGACGCAACTGAAAATCGTCCATTTTATCGCTCCAAAGTGTAATTCCAAGCATTGGAACATCATCAATCGAACGCGTTTTTACCACTGGTTTATAAACGCCTTTTGGAAACATATCTTCGTGTTTCGCTAATTCATCATACAATTTCACATACGAACGCTCCACGTCTTGTCCCACAAAAAACTGAACAATCAACATCGCCTGACCGTTCATCGCCATCGTATGCACGTGCTCCACGCCTTTTATATTCGAAATAATTTTCTCTAAGGGCTTCGCAACTCGACTTTCTACTTCACTCGGACTCGCTCCTGGATACCCAACCATTACGTCGGCCATCGGAACAATAATCTGTGGCTCTTCCTCTCTCGGAATCAAAAACGAACTATAAACTCCAATAATCATCAAACCAACCATCAATAAAATGGTCAATTTCGAATTGATGAAAAACTGTGCAATTTTACCTGATATACCTTCTTGCATATTATTTTATTTATTTGGGCGTGCCCAGATTACTGAATACTAACTTTTGCGCCGTTATACAACTTCCCATCTGCCGAAACAATATAATTTTCCGTAGCCGATAATCCTGATAAAACTTCCACCTGATTACCAAAATTTTTTCCAATTCGCAACCATCTCAAAATAGCAAAATTTCCAGTTCCTACCGTATAAATCCCAGATAATTGTCCTTGTTTTACCAAAGCAGTTTCTGGTATTAAAACCATTTCATTTGATTTAGTTTCCACTTTATTAGCCACTGGAAATTGAACATTTACAAACATTCCAGACAAAATAGAAGCGTCTGTTTTATCTAAATTAATTTTCACTAAATATTGTCCTCCCGTATTCGTAGCCGACGAACTCACTT
>CAIUSK010000270.1 GCA_903901805.1 uncultured Flavobacteriales bacterium | reverse complement strand
GGTTATCAGCAGGAAAATAACCTACAAATGATGCTTGATAAGATTTTTCTTTATCGTCATATCCTTTTTTTACATCCAACAGGCGTGCAGTACCTGTTTTTCCAGCAATTTTAAATAATGATGAGGTAATGTTTTTCCCAGTCCCGTTCGACATCACCCCTTCCATACACGATTTTAATAACTTCACCGTTTCTGGAGTACAAATAGCGTTATTTACTACGATTGGCTCGAATTTTTTAATCGTTTCACCATTTCTTTTTATTTCATGTACAAATTGCGGCTTCATCATTTTCCCGTTATTTGCAACCGAATTATATAAATTCAATATTTGAAGTGGTGTCATCAATACTTCATAACCAATTCCCATTGACGGAAGCGAAAGTCCAGACCAGCTTTTTTTATCCCCAGGTCTATTAAATTTTGGTATTCCTTCACCGGATAAATCAATTCCTAAAGGTGCGGTTACTCCAAATTTATCCAAACGACTTAAAAAAGCATCTGGTTCAGATTTGTATGCGTTGAAAATGATTTGGGAAAATACATTGGATGATTTTTCAAATGCTTGTTTGATTGAAATTTTACCATATCCTTTACCTTCATTCGCATCTTCGAATGTTTTCCCAGTAAATTTATAGCGGCCCACGGCTCGAACAGTATCTGTAATCCGTACTTTTTTATCTTCTAGTGCGGCCATTAATGAAGCCAGTTTAAAGGTTGATCCGGGAACCTCGGTTACTCCAATAGCATAGTTTAGTTTTTCAGAATAGTTTCCTGCTTTATCTCTCGTTAAATTCGAAACTGCGCGAAGAAATCCTGTTTTTACGTCCATTACAATAACGCACCCACTTGTTGCTTCTTGCGATTTTAATTGTCTTTCTAATTCTGAATGAGCAACTTCTTGAATTTCTTTATCAAATGATGTTATTACATCTGCACCCTCCACGGCTTCTTTTACGATTTTACCTGTTTTCTTCCATCCTGTTGAAATTCGTTGTTCAATTTCCTGTCCTGGACTTCCTTTTAAATATTCGTAAAAAGCCCCTTCAATACCAACTTTAACTACCTCCTTTGATTGGGCGTTGTAATAACCAAGGGTTCGACTCATCATATCGCCATTTGGTCGTTTGCGTTCTATTGATTCTATTGAATCGATAAGTCCGCCTTTCAGTTTTCCTAATTTAAAAATGGGTAAGCCTGCTATTTTTTTTCGTTCGTCATTTGTAACGCGTTTTCGAATAAGTAAATACCGGTTTCCTTTTTCCCGTGCAGAACGAATTTCGTCTTCATATTGTCGGGCCGATTTCTCTGGATATAAATTAGATAATCCTTGGCACAAATCAGTGATCTCTTTATCAAAGGTTTTTTCTTCTATCACCGTTGGGTCCATCCGAATATCAAAAAAAGAAATAGAGGTCACTAGCGGAACTAAGTTCATATCAAGAATTTCACCACTTCGCGGAATTTTACTAACCATTCGAACGGGTAATTTGTCTTCGCCGAAGGATAAGATTTTACCTGCTCCATCAAATTGAATGGACATTGTTTTGACAAGAACGACAAGCATCAACAGCACAAACCCCACATATATGGCGTAGGCTTTCAAGTAGATATGCTTGTTTTCGTCTTTCATTTTATAGGAAGTAATTTTTTGATTCTGATTACTTTGGTGGCATTTTGATTTTCTTTCAGATTTGAATCTACTTTTTCAACTAATTTGTAACGAAGTCCTTCTTCTTCAACTTTGGCTTTTGCCTCCACGTAATCGGCTGTCATTTGATCAACCTCTCGTTGAGACTGGTTAATATCTTTCGATAATTGTTTTCCGTAGTAACTTTTTCCAACCAGAATAAGTAATAAAAAAATCAAAAAGAAAACATATCCAAGATTATCAAGAACAAAACTTTTCACAAGGAATTCCCCATTTAAAAGCATTGCAAGCGTATTTTTTTTACCCTTAATAGTTCGCTTTTTTTTATCCGGGCCTACTGACTCGGGAGCATTATCCTTGTCTGTATATTCGTTATCTTTCATTTCGTTCAGCTATTCTTAATCGAACACTACGCGCCCGTGAATTCCTTTCCATTTCTCCTTCTTCTGCAACGTAAGGATGTCTGTTTATCTCAGAAAAAGGCTTGATTACATTTCCAAAAAAATCTTTGGTTTCAATTCCTGCAAAAGAACCTCGCTTGAAATAATTTTTCACTAAACGATCCTCTAAAGAGTGGTAAGACATTACCACAAATCGTCCGTTTACTGATAATAAATCCGTAGCATCCAAAATCAATTTTTCTAATACGGCCATTTCTTCGTTTACCTCAATACGAAGCGCTTGAAAAACTTGAGCAAAAAACTTATAGTCCTTAAATTTGGGTGCTAAATGGCGCAGTATATTGCATAGGTCAAAAGTTGTTTCAATGGTTTTTCCTGCTCGTTCAAGAATAATAACTTGGGCAATTCGTCGGGACTGATTTAATTCCCCATATTCTTTAAATACGCGAATCAATTCACTTTCTTCATACTGATTAACGATATCTTTCGCTGATTTTCCAGATCGCTGGTTCATCCGCATATCTAAAACAGCATCAGTCCGGAAAGAGAAGCCGCGCTCGCCTTCGTCAAATTGATGAGATGAAACACCGAGGTCGGCCAAGATGCCATCCACCTTACTTATGCCAAGAGCAAACAACTGATTGCTGAGGAAGGAAAAATTACTTGTGATAAAATGAAAATTTGGAGCCTTCCAGCTATTTTTCAATGCATCTGCATCCTGATCAAAAACAATCAGTTTTCCTTTTTCAGAAAGTTTAGAATAAATCTCGCGAGAATGACCTCCGCCACCAAAAGTAACGTCTACGTATATACCGTCAGGATTGATATTTAATCCTTCAATGCATTCTTTTAAAAGAACAGGTATGTGATAGTCTGTATTATTCTCCATTTTCCAAATTACCCATTACTTCATCCGCTAAATCAGCGAAATCTGCCATGCTTCCTTCGATCATGCCGAAGTATTTAGATTTATCCCAGATTTCAATGCGGTCGTTGTATGCAATCAGCATAACATCTTGTTGTAATCCAACGCGCTCCATGTGCGTAGTTGGAACCAAGATTCGACCGGCATTGTCAAGTGCTACCATTTTTGCTCCTTGGTGAAACAAACGGTAGAACATTCGATTCTTCGGTTTGAATAAATTTAATTTAGAAAGTCGCTCACTAATTTTCTCCCACTCGGTTAGTGGGTATAGCGTTAAACAATCCTCAAATCCTTTATTCAACATAAAGTCTCGCTGAGTCGCAGGAGAAAGCTGCTTCCGTAATCCGGAAGGAAAAAGAAAACGCCCTTTAGCGTCTATTTTTACCTCAAATTCTCCTACTAATCCTGCCATAGCTTAATAATGGGTAAAAATAGAGATTATTTACCACTTTTTACCACTCAATTTTAAATTGTTAATAACTTGTTACGGAAAGGTCAGAATAAATGTTTCGTTATGCTACAAAAGTCTTTTAAATAAAGGAATTAATACATGTGGTAAAAAGTGGTAAAAATTTTCAACGTTTCGGTTATTTATGTTTGAATTGTCAAAAATACAACCCGTTAACAAGTGCTTGTTACTAACTAATCCGTCCATTTTTTGATTGGTTAACTGTTTTGACTAACTTCAAAATCTTATGATTTCCGTATGAAAAATTATCTTTTGCTTTTTGTGTTTTATGCTTTTTTTCCCTGTGCTTTTGCTCAACCCTTGGAGTCTTGGGATGAGCACAAGGTTATTGTTCATCGCGACAAACAGGTTAGTGAAATCATGCATATGGATGCTATTTTTGATGAGCGATGGGACATGTTGCCTCAAATGGATTATTGGAAGTTGGTCATGCAGTTATCTCCTGATTCTTGTGTTGTGAGTCAGGGAGCCGATAAAAAAATTCGCAAGATCATACCTTCCAACCTATGGAAAACATATACCGATGAGCAAAAGGATAAGGCAAAGGAACTATTGAAAGTGGAATTAAATATTAAACCTGACGAATTACTAACGGTTGTTGTCGGTAAAAGCAATTTTTATCTTTTTGATGTTGTTTATCCTTCATTGACGAAAGGCGTTGCGGCTTTTGAAAAAAACAAAGTAGATCCATGGTATGCCCAGGCAATACTTTTGATTGAAAGTCCGGGCCAATTAAAAAAATCTACAACTGGGGCGTATGGTCCATTTCAATTAATGCCAGAGGTGGCTCGTCATCAAGGTTTAATTGTTACAGATTGGAAAGATGAACGCAAAGATTTCGATAGATCCGCTTATGGTGCAGCACGATTGATTTCGCGCATTTGTATTCCGGAGGCAAAACGCATGTTGAATAAACACGGAATCAGTTATGCTGAAAACGATCTTTGGTTTCGGCTATTTGTAATGCATATTTACCATGCGGGAGCAGGAAATGTACGCGCAGTTTTGGATAAGATTGCACCTAAAAAAGGAGGCAAGGAATTGATTTTAGCTATGTGGCAAACAAAAGCGGCTAGTTTCGGAAATAGTTCACAAAATTATAGTCAGGTTGCCCTTGCGGCTCAACTTATTTTACATGAACTCATTTATACTAAATGCGATGAGATTTACCATTGTAAATAAGTTCT
>CAIUSK010000269.1 GCA_903901805.1 uncultured Flavobacteriales bacterium | reverse complement strand
TGGGCTAACGAAGATTAAGATATGAGTTTGAAAGTACCTACAATGGCAGAAATGCTGGCAAATGGAGAAACCGCAGATGTGTTGTTTTGGGTTGGTTGTGCAGGCAGTTTTGACGATCGTGCAAAGAAAATAACCAAGGCTTTAGTTAAAATACTGAATCATTGTAATGTTAAGTTTGCGGTTTTAGGAACAGAAGAAAGTTGTTCGGGAGATCCGGCTAAGCGGGCAGGAAATGAATTCACGTTTCAAATGCAAGCGATGATGAACATTCAGGTTTTGAATGGGTATGAAGTAAAGAAAATTGTTACAGCTTGTCCTCATTGCTTCAATACCCTTAAAAATGAATATCCTGAGTTAGGTGGTAATTATGAAGTGATTCATCATACGCAACTAATCCAAGATTTAATCAATACCGGAAAGCTATCACTTGAAGGAAATCAAACATTTAAAGGAAAGAAAATTACGTTTCATGATCCATGTTATTTAGGTCGAGCAAATGATGTGTATGAAGCACCTCGTTCGTTAATTGAAAAATTAGATGCTGAATTAGTTGAAATGAAACGCTGCAAGACAAATGGATTGTGTTGTGGAGCAGGTGGAGCACAAATGTTTAAAGAAGCTGAAAAAGGAAATAAAGAGATAAATATTGAGCGAACAGAAGACGCGCTTGAAACAAATTCATCTATTATTGCCACGGGTTGTCCGTTTTGTAATACGATGATGACGGACGGTATTAAACATGCTGAAAAAGAAAACGAAATTCAAGTATTGGATGTTGCCGAATTGATTGCCAATGCTGCCGAACTTTAATCAATTATTCCCTCAATTACCTGATACAAGTCGTGTTTGGTTGTATGTATCAGACAGACCATTTGATGCAACTGAGTCGAATTATATTCAAGATGCGTTATCGGATTTCACTCAAAACAAATGGACAACGCACGGAACAAAATTGATGGCTTCTGGTTCCGTATTAATGAATCAATTGGTTGTATTGGCTGTAGATGAAGAGGTGATGAATGCCTCTGGATGTTCTATTGATTCGTCTGTTCGCTTGATGAAGCAATTAGGTACAGAATTGAAAGTTGATTTTTTTAATCGTTTGTTTGTCTTGATTTCTAAAGAATCCGAAATCAAACGAGTTCATTTTCAAGAATTAAATCAGTATGCGGATTGGAAATTATTGAATCCAATGGTTAGTTCATTGGAAGAGGTTCGCAATCGGTTTTTAATTGATGTAAAGGAATCTAATTTGTTTAGATAGGCTTACCAATCTCCTCCTGCACCACCTCCACCAAAGCTTCCGCCACCAAATCCACCAAATCCGCCACCACTGCTACCTCCTGATCCGTGACCACCAAATCCACCACCGTAGAAAAACCCACTTGCTCCAGCAGTAAATCCACCGCCACCTCTTCGTCTCATAAATAGCACAAATAAGATGATTGCAACGATTACAAGTAAGTTTACCCACCACGGACTTTCTCCTTCTTTGTCGTACTGTTTGTGATTGAATTCACCCTTTGCTAATTTTTTAAGCACAACCAAAGACGCTGAAATTCCTTCGTAGTTTTTGTTGTTTTTTAGGTTTGGATTGAGTTCTTTTTCAACAATTCGTTTGCAAGTAATATCTGGTATAGCTCCTTCTAAACCTCTTCCGGTTGCAAT
>CAIUSK010000268.1 GCA_903901805.1 uncultured Flavobacteriales bacterium | reverse complement strand
GAATTAGCGGCATGTGATGTTCATTCCATCGAACAACCTATCGCAACGGGAAATAGTGAATTATTGAAGAGAATTTGTATCGATTCACCTATCCCAATCGCTTTGGATGAAGAATTAATTGGTGTTTTTTCAAAGTCAGCAAAAAAGGCATTTTTAGAACTAATAAAACCACAATTTATTGTGCTTAAACCAAGTTTACATGGCGGCTTCAAAGGGACAAAGGAATGGATTGATGTTGCTGAAGCAAATGGAATTCAATGGTGGATTACATCTGCTCTTGAATCTAATGTAGGATTGAGTGCAATCTGCCAATTTACCGCTCAATTTACCAATCCACTTCCTCAAGGACTTGGAACAGGTTCCTTATACTCCAACAATATAGAAAAAGGATTGAAAGTAGAAAAAGGATTTATTTTTTCGGTGGTGAATTAACCTGAGTTAGGTTATTCAAACGTTGTCAAAACACCTGTAAATAGTGAGATCCGATATTTTTTAAATCGGAATATTGTCATATTTCGATGCGAAAAAGAGAGCCACAGAAACTGTAAGCTCTCTCTGAAACTAGCACAAGGCTGTTTTGAATTACGAAAGTAAAAAAAAAATCGCTTTTTTTCTTGGTGGTTAACACAGAATATCAGGTTATTAACCACATTTCTAAAGTGGATTAATTCTTGATGAATTAAATAGGGTTAACAATTCCATTACAAAATAATAAATTGCGGATCTAAAAGAAATCATTTACTTTTTTTAATTTTAGGCAGTGAGCAAGTATATCCAAATTTTCATGCTGTTTCCAATTTTTTTAGTTGCATGTGATATGCAATTAGGCCCATCATTTAATGATAAAGAAGTGCGGCTTCAAGAACCCATTAAAAATAAGGATATGGGATTTAAAAAATTGAAAGGGGATTGGTTGTATGTGGATCGCAAGAAAAATGTATACATTAAACAGTTAACGAGCTTACGAACTTCACCTAATTCACCATCGGAAAAAGTAATTCGATATTTTAATCTAGTTTCATTTGAAGATACAATTGTACCCCTGCAAAATTTATTACATATCTCCACATTCAATCAAGTAGATAGCTTGAAATATGAAGATAAAAATCATTACTATATTTACAATGCGAATGCAAAAAAGCCACCTGCTTTTATATGTATTGATAAAACGAACTAAACATGAAGATTTTTATAAATGTGATCCTATTTTTGTTTGTGTGGAATATTTCTTTTTCTCAAGAAATTGCATCAACGAACTTTATTTGTTTTAATGGTCCTACTTGTTTTGAAACACCTAAATCATTATCGGTTAGTCAGTTGAATGATTTTCGAATAGAGAATAATTGCATGATTACTTCCTTTTCTTTTCAGTTATTTAATCGTTGGGGACAAATAGTTAAGGAATCCAGTGCAATGACGGTTCCCCTAATTTGGAATTCATCAGAGCAACCAAAAGGAAAGAAAACGAAAAAACAGAAAAAAACGAGTGCTGTTCCTGAAAAAATAGTGGAACAAGGTGTTTATTTTTATATTATTACCTTTACACTTCAAGGATCAAATTCACCCGAAAAACAAACCGGTAATCTTACCATTTTTTAAATAATATTCGTGCAACAACTTAATTTAACACTCTCCCAGTTTCCAGGCGGACAACTTTTTTATGAATTCGATATCGATAACCATCCCTTATCTACTTTATTAAAAGTCGATTTGAAAGAGTTAACGGGAATGTTTACTCCTGATGGGGCAGATAGTGGATATTTTGTTTCTCAAGTTGCAAAATACATAGGAAAAACTCCTGTTGAGCGAATTTTATTATATGTATGTTCCGATTGTGGAGATATTGGATGTGGAGCATTATCTGCAAAAATTGATTTTACAGATGAAAAAGTGGTTTGGAGCGATTTTGCGTACGAGAATGCAATTGAAATCGTTGAAAGATATCCAGAAATTGGTCCTTTTGAGTTTTTCCGTGAAGCATATTCATCTACCTTGCTTTCTATTGCAACTGAACAATCAAAGGGAGTAACAGAAAATTAATTGAGTTAATTGAATGAAAGAATGAAGTCAACTATTTTTCACACACTTTCCGTATTTTTTTTCGTTTGTCTATTTTTTCAGGCTAATTCTCAAGGATATTATCCCATGGGAAGCCGTGCTCAATCTTTAGGGAATGCCAGCAATACTATTGAGGATGTTTGGGCGTATCATCATAATCCGGCTGCATTAACAGGGGTTAAAAAAATGGAGATTGGAATAAGTTATGAGAATAGGTTTTTATTAAAAGAATTGCAGTCTCAAGGTGTTGCAGTGGCAATTCCGATTAAAAAGGGAGTTATTTCTTTTGGTGGACAACGTTTTGGATACCGAAATTTCCTTTCCTATAAAACGGGTCTTGGCTATAGCTTGAAATTGAGTGAATTATTATCAGCGGGTGTACAACTAAATTATGCTGGTGTGCGCTTGCCAGATGCGTATGGAAGTAGTGGAACGGTAACAGCAGAAATAGGTTTATTGGCAAAAGTTAATGATCAATGGAAAATAGGATTTAGTATTTTTAATTTGGGTCGAAACAAGTTGTCAGATTATCAGGAAGATCGATATACTACGGTTATGCGCTTGGGTTCATCCTATAAAATTTCATCCAAGGTATTGTTGCTTGCTGAAGCCGAAAAAAATGTGGATTACCCACTGAGAGGAAAGGTTGGAATCGAGTATGCAGTGGTTTCAAACTTTTTTATTCGCGGTGGATTCGCGACTGACCCAATAGAAGTTAGTTTTGGATTTGGTTACCAATTTAAAAAGTATTTCAAGTTAGATTTAGGTAGTTGTTATCACCAGATTTTAGGTTGGTCTCCCAATTTTTCATTCAATTATCAATTGCCATAGCATGCAGCTGAGAAAGTTGTTTTTTTTAATTACGATATGTGCATGCGGTAATTTAATCGCCCAATCGCGAAATGAAATTATTCAGCAACGGATTGAATTTATCTCTGAACAATTGCAATCAGAGGATATAGATTTAACAAATGTGATTGAAGCGCTTAATTTTTATTTTGATAATAAGCTAAATCTAAATACTGTTGTTACTGAAGAGTTGGAAGAATTGAATTTGTTATCCGCCGTGCAAATCAACGATTTATTG
>CAIUSK010000267.1 GCA_903901805.1 uncultured Flavobacteriales bacterium | reverse complement strand
GTTAAAAACATCAGGATGTGCTTTTTCAATTTCATCCAATAAGACAATTGAATAGGGTTTTCTTCTCACTTTTTCCGTAAGTTGTCCACCTTCTTCATAACCAACATATCCTGGAGGCGCTCCAACTAATCTAGAAATAGAGAATTTCTCCATATATTCAGACATATCAATTCGAATGAGTGCTTCCTCTGTATCAAACAAATATTTGGCTAAGACTTTTGCAAGCTGAGTTTTACCTACTCCTGTTGGCCCTAGAAAAAAGAAAGAACCGATTGGTTTATTTGGATCTTTTAAACCAGCACGATTTCGTTGAATCGCTTTAACTACTTTATTAACTGCATCTTCTTGACCAATAACCCTACCACTCAATTCTTCTCCCATTTTGGCTAATCTACCCGTTTCTTTTTCAGAAACACGTGTTACAGGGATTCCACACATCATTGAAACGACTTCAGCAACATGTTCATCCGTTACAGTAACGCGATTTGTTTTAGACTCATCCTCCCATTTTTTCTTTGCAGCTTCAAGTTCCTCTTGAAGTCTGCGTTCGTTATCTCTTAACTCAGCTGCTTTTTCATACTGCTGAGATTTAATAACTTCGTTTTTCTGTTCTTTAAGTGCCTCAATTTGAGATTCAACATCCAAAATTTCTTTGGGAACATTGATATTTGTTAAATGCACACGCGAACCCACTTCATCTAAAGCATCTATGGCTTTATCTGGTAAATGACGATCGGTAATATATCTCTCTGTTAATTTAACACAAGCAGCAATTGCCTCGTCAGTATAGGTAACAGAATGATGATCTTCGTAACGGTCTTTGATATTGTTCAAAATCTGAATCGTCTCATCAATTGAAGTTGGTTCGATCAATACCTTTTGAAAACGTCTTTCTAATGCACCATCTTTCTCAATGTATTGTCTGTATTCATCTAATGTTGTAGCTCCAATTGCTTGCATTTCGCCCCGAGCCAAAGCGGGTTTAAACATATTCGATGCATCTAAAGAACCACTTGCGCCACCTGCACCAATAATGGTATGAATTTCGTCAATGAATAAGATAATATCTGGATTTTTTTCAATTTCCGCCATCACAGCTTTCATTCGTTCTTCAAACTGACCGCGGTATTTTGTTCCAGCAACCAAAGAAGCTAAATCCAATGATATAATTCGTTTATTGAATAAAACACGAGAAACTTTTCGCTGAACAATTCGCAATGCCAAGCCTTCAGCAATGGCACTTTTACCAACTCCCGGTTCACCAATTAATATTGGATTATTCTTTTTTCTTCGAGATAATATTTGACTAACGCGTTCAATTTCTTTTTCACGTCCAACAATTGGATCTAGTTTACCAATCTCAGCCATCTTGGTTAAATCTCTACCAAAATTATCCAAAACAGGTGTTTTTGATTTCGGATCAGCCGATTTGCGTTGTCCTGCAAAAGATTCCCCTTCCTCTTCTTGTCCACCAGGAAATTCAGCCCGTGGATTAATTTGTTCTTCTCTCATAGCTTCATATTCATCTTTAACATTTTCATACAGTATCCCATACTTGTTCAACACAGAACAGGAAACACTATTTTCGTCTCTCAAAATACTCAACAATAAATGCTGAGTTCCAATAATTGGACTTTTAAATTGTTTTGCCTCCAAATAAGTCATCTTTATAATTCGTTCTGCTTGTTTTACCAACGGAATATTGGTTGTAATTAGAGCGGAATCAACGGAAGACTTAAACAAGACTGATTCTAATTCAGTTCGAATTACCGTTAAATCGATTTGGAATTCATTCAACAATCGAATAGCAGTACCATCTTTCAATCTCAGCAAACCTAGAAGGATATGCTCAACTGTAATATATTCATTTTTCAGGCGAATTGCTTCATCCTTACTCATTGATATTACATCTTTTACACGTGGCGAAAATTTTGCTTCCATAAGTAACTAATATATTCATCAACCCAAAAAGGTTGTGACACAAATATACGAGTTAATTATTTCAAACTATTGTAATTTATTCACATTTTACAACCGAAATTTGTTAGTAAAAAGTATGGTATTCTAGACCGCTCGATGCAATATTCATTAATTTTGCTTTTGGCACACTTATTTAAGCTAAATAACAAGAAAATATGGCAGACGGAGAAAAAATAATTCAAATCAATATTGAGGATGAAATGAAATCGGCATACATCGATTATTCGATGTCTGTAATTGTTTCAAGAGCGCTTCCCGATGTACGTGATGGGTTCAAACCAGTTCACAGAAGGGTATTGTATGGAATGCAAGATTTGGGAGTATTTTCAAATAGACCTTATAAAAAGTCAGCTAGAATTGTTGGGGAAGTATTAGGTAAATACCATCCACATGGTGATAGCTCCGTTTATGACACTATGGTAAGGATGGCTCAAGAATGGTCCCTTCGCTACCCGCTCGTGGACGGTCAAGGTAACTTTGGTTCTGTGGATGGAGATAGTCCGGCAGCAATGCGTTATACTGAGGCGAGACTTCGTAAAATAGCCGAAGAAATGCTCGAAGACCTGGATAAAGAAACAGTTGATTTCAGACCTAATTTTGACGATAGTCTAACAGAGCCTACTGTAATGCCAACAAAGATCCCTAATCTTTTGATTAACGGTGCTTCAGGTATTGCTGTCGGTATGGCCACAAACATGGCTCCCCACAATTTAACGGAAGTTATTGATGGT
>CAIUSK010000266.1 GCA_903901805.1 uncultured Flavobacteriales bacterium | reverse complement strand
ATCGCGCCCTCTTCGACTTCCACTTGAGCGACGAAGAGATGGCGGCCATCAGCGCCCTGAACCAAAACCGGCGGTTCAACGATCCCGGCGAATTCTGCGAAAAAGCCTTCAATTTCCAAGGAATATTAAACTGCTGTAATTGCTCAGGATGTAAGGCAAAGTAATTAAAATCAGCATTCCAATTTGAATTGAGTTCATCGGTGCTTTCTTCAATGATTTCTCTACTCTTTTTGGGTGCAATCGTGAGCGTGCTGGTAAAATTTGTGGATAGGAATCGCCCAAGTCCTTGCTGAGTTGAAACTGCATATTTCCCTTCCGTTTTTCCAGTTTGTGCGTTCCAGCTGTACGGACTAAAATTCGCTGTAGACACAAAATTGATCCAATTGGCTGGACTTATACGTAGATTTAATGCAATATTTGAAAGATTCATGGAGTCGCGCTGAAAATCATAATTACCCGTTATCGAAAATTGGTCTACTAGCCGTAATTTTGAAAAACCAGTCAACGTGTCTTTGTTCGATTTTCGTTTCAATTCAAAGGTGTTATTCACTCCAAAAGTTAAAAAGCTGGAAGTGCTCCCATAATTGGCTTGGTAGATACTGCGTTCGAAAGGAGAATAGGTAATCAGTGTCTGTCCGGCACCAGCAAAGGAGGAAGATAGCGCATTTAATCCGGGAACATATCGATAACCAATGGTTGGAGTCATTAAATGGCGCAAAATCGGTTTGCTTTTCCCGATAAATCGATAGTAGGAGTAGACAACAGTGGTTAGATTCACATTTAGGTTGAAGTCATGAGCCATCCCAAATTTTTGAACGGTATCAGTTTTGGTATTATCAATTGTTGCATCGTAATTTTTTTCAATTTGTTGTAAGTTGATTTTATTGGCATAGGAAATACTGGGGTTAATTTTAATCGCATTTTTAAAGAGACCAAAGGTTGTTTGCAAGGACATTTGTTGTGAAACACCATTGAAAAATTTACTTCCAATTTGTGAAAAAGCTCCTTGATTGAGCAGCGAGTCTCCAAAAGTAGAGCGATTTTGTCCTTCCATGGAATAAGTAAATCCTGTGCGTTCCAACATTTTTTCAAATTCGTTGGATGGATTTTTTACTAAGCTCTTGAACGGGAAAACACGATTGACGTTTACGTTTAAGACAGGACTGATGAGTGCAATATTACGCGTAATGGAATTTTGTCTCACAGACATTTTTACTCCCATAGATACTGGTTTTCCTGGGAAGATTTTATTGAGGTTGACATCTGAGTTAAAACTGTTATTAAAGAAGGTTGGATTCAACGGATCTAAACTGTTTTTGGATTGGTTATCTGAAATGAAATTTACACTCGAGCTAAAATTCCAATTGGGATTTGATTTAGGATCTTTTCGGTGTGACCACATCACAGAAACTTTAAATGGCTTGTCATTGCTCGGGAATCCACTAAAAAATTGCTGAAACCCAACGTTTAACTTCCCCGAATAGCCATAGCGCTTGGCATAATCTAATTCATTTCTCAATCCCCAACTTCCGCGGTTGTACAAATTGGCATAAAGAGTTGTTTGAAGTCGATCGTTAATTGGAATGTAATATCCCAAATTCTGAAGGCCAAATCCGTATGCTGAAAGCGGCACAAATTCCGGAAATAAAAATCCTTTATCTCGTTCTTTCGTTTTTAAAGGAATAGCACTAAACGGCAATCCAAGTGGGGTTGGTACGCCATTAATATGCAAATTCATCGGTCCGGTAATAATGCGCTTTTCAGGAATTAAGACCGCTTTTGAGAGTTGAAAATGATAATGAGGTTCCAATTGATCGCAGGTAGTAAATCGTCCGTTAATAAAATGGATGTCGTCGTTGGATTGTTTTTTTGCAATCCCCATATGCAAATAGGTTTCTTCTTGTTTAATATTGGTTTCCTCGATAAAACCCCGTTTGGAATTTAAATTATACCGAATTCTTGCCGCCTCAATACGCTCATTACCATCTGTAAAAACGGGCATTTCCGTTCGGATGCTATCTTTTTCCAATCGATAGGAAGCAAGTATTTCATTTTTGTCCAGGTCAATTAATATGAAGCCTGCAACCATGTTAATTCCGGTCATTTCAACTTTTGCACTTCCCCATAAATAGATTTTCTTATTTTTAAAATCGGTATAAAGTGAATCTTTTGCATTGTAAATCAATACGTCCTTCATGGATTCATCATCCAAATATATCGTATCTTTTATTCCTGTTGGTTGGGCGTAACAAATTCTACTTGAAAACATTATCAACAATGGAACGAAGAAAACTAAAAATATGGTATGTATCTTGCTCAAGAAGCCGTTTTAAATTTGTAACATGAGTTTTAACGAATACAAAGCTATTAAAATTGTTAACGAAACAGCGTTTTTTCGTCCATCAGTTGCAGTTGTGTCTTGTGTTATTCTTCTATTTATTTCAACTTTTCAACTTGTAGCACAAAAAACGGCGTTAAAAACCGTAGTAATTGATGCGGGTCATGGAGGTCATGATTCGGGTTGTTTGGGCGCTTCAAACTATGAAAAGCACGTTTGTTTATCGATTGCATTAAAACTTGGTGAATCCATAAAAAAGAATTTTCCGGATGTAAAGGTTATTTATACAAGAGATAAAGATGTCTTTGTTGAGCTGCATGAGCGCGCTGCAATTGCCAACCGTAACAAAGCAGATTTGTTTATTTGTATCCATGCCAATTCTGCTTCTCCAAGCGCTTATGGTGCTGAAACCTATGTATTAGGTTTGCATAAAACGGATTCCCAAAAACAAGTTGCTGAGCGCGAAAATAGTATCATTAAATTGGAACAAGATAAAGGGGCGCGATATAAGAATATTGATCTTTCTCCGGATGCGTTGATAATCATACAGTTACAAATGTCGGTATATTTGGATCAATCCATTTTATTTGCTGAGAGAGTACAGTCTGAATTTAAATCGCTGGGTAGACATGATAGGGGAGTTAGGCAAGCGGGATTTTTAGTGCTTCATCAAACAACAATGCCGAGTGTTTTAGTTGAAACAGGGTTTTTGACCAATCCAAATGAAGAAAAGTTTTTGGGTAGTAAAGACGGACAATCGCAAATGGCAGATGCTATGTTTCGAGCTTTCAAACGGTATAAAAATAAATTAGAAGGTGTTTCTGAGCAAACTTCAACTGGTTCAGGAAATACTGGTCCAACAGAAAAAGAGGAACCATTGAAACCTTCGAATCCTGAAAAGAAAGAAAATCCGTTTGAAAATCAAGCTTTAGCTCCGTCTAGTAAAATTGATCCGATAGACACAGTTGTTTTTCGCATTCAATTTGACATGTCAGAAAAGCAAATCCCAGCTAACTCAGCGAGGCTAAAAGGCTTAGATTTTTATGAATATAAACATGATAATATCTATAAATATGCAACGGGTAAATTTGTGCGAGATTTCAAGGGCGCAAATGAATACAAAAATGAAGTCCGAAAGCTTGGGTTTTCAACTGCTTTTGTAGTTGCATTTTTAAATGGTGAACGCATTAATTTGGAAAAAGGTATTAAATTAGCAGAAAAATAAGGGCAGTGAAGTTTTCAAAAGAATTAAAAGCAGGATTAATCGCAATTGCAGCTATCGTATTTTTGGTAGCAGGAGTTAATTTCTTAAAAGGAAACAGCTTTTTCGGAGGAGATAAAATTTATTACGCCTATTTCCCGAACTCAGGACAAATAGCCCCTTCCAATAACGTTACCTTAAATGGAGTAATTATAGGAAAGGTAATGACCATTGAATATATTGCCTCAAATACACCCGATAAAAAAGTGAAAATTGGTTTTTCCATAGCGGAGAAAAGCATTCAAATACCAAAAGGCTCTCGCATAGAGGTTGGTTCATTGGATTTATTGAATAAAGGAATGTTGTTGTATTTAAGTTCTGATTTGTCGAAAGGATTTGTACAACCAGGTGAAACAATTGAAGGAAAACTTTCCGTGGATATGTTTTCTCAAGTAAAGCAATATGCAGATCCGATTTCTCAAAAAGTGCAAGCCATGATGAGCTCTGTGGATAAAATGGTTGGTTCCCTTTCCGCTTTTTGGGATAATACGGCTACTTCTGAAATTGAAGGAAGCATGAAAGAAGTGAAAATGGCAATTAAAAAATTAGGCAACGTAGCCAATCAAATGGAAGGATTTGTTGCCGATGAAAAAATCAAATTTGATAAAATATTAAATAACGTTGAGAACATTACCTATAATTTAAAGAAAAGTAATGAAGAAATAAGCTCTATTATTGGCAACACCAAGAAAATCACCGATGATATAGTAACATCAAAGTATAAGGAAGTAATCTCTGAAGCAAAAGAATCTTTGAAAAGCTTTAATGATGTTTTGGTGAAAATTAAAAATGGTGACGGCTCAATTGGATTGTTGTTAAATGATAAACAATTGTATAATGAGCTTGTTAATTCCAACAAGGACTTGCAGAATTTATTACAAGACTTGCAGAAAAACCCAAATCGATACATTCACATGAGTGTTTTTGGAGCCAAAGTGAAAGGAACTCAATTGAGTCCGAAAGATGAAAAGAAATTGAAAAAAATATTGGATAGTATTCCGGAATAATTCAATCGTATGATTCAAATTAGTGCATTTGCATTGCTTTTAATAGGAGGGGTAGGTTTTTTCTCCTGGAATGTTCACAAAATTCGTCAGAATATTTTACTTGGACGAAAACTAGATCGCACGGATAATGCAGCTGACCGTTGGAAAACGATGTTTTTAGTTGCTCTAGGTCAAAAAAAGATGTTCACTCGACCAATTCCAGCTTTGCTTCATTTATGTTTGTATGTCGCATTTGTAATTACTCAAATCGAGTTAATTGAGATTGTTGCGGATGGTTTATCTGGCGGTCATCGTTCATTGAAAGATTCCTTGGGAGGTTTTTATACTTTCATGATAAGTTTTATCGAGATCTTGTCAGTTCTTGCTTTTTTTGCAACAGTTGCTTTCTTAGCGCGCAGAAACATGTTGAAACTTCCTCGTTTAACCATGAGTGAATTGAAGGGATGGCCAACGAAAGATGCGAATTTAATCTTGATTTTTGAAATCATTTTATTAGTATGCATTTTCACGATGAACGGAGCAGATGAAGCAGCTCAGTTATTGCATTCAAATTCCAGTTATGGATTTGCAGTGAGTCAATTTATAGGACCACTTTTTTTTGGAGGAATAAAATCAACTGAAACCTTACATTTATTGGAGCAAATTGGATGGTGGGGACATATAACCATGGTGTTTGTGTTCTTAAATTATCTTCCATATTCGAAGCATTTTCATATTTTACTTGCCTTTCCAAATACGTATTATTCTAATTTGGAAAAGAAAGGTAAATTCTCCAACATGGAGTCTGTTACCAATGAAGTAAAATTAATGCTAGACCCATCCGCTGATCCATTTGCTGCACCTGCTAATCCGGATGAAGCTCCGCAACGCTTTGGTGCAAAGGATGTTACTGATTTAACATGGAAAAATTTACTCGATGCTTATACCTGTACGGAGTGCGGAAGATGTACTTCTTCATGTCCTGCAAATATTACTGGTAAAAAATTATCTCCTCGAAAAATCATGATGGATACGCGTGATCGATTAATGGAAGTGGGTGATTCACAGAGAAAACATGGAAAGGACTATCAAGATGGGAAAAGTTTACTAGGAGATTATATTTCCGAAGAAGAAATTTGGGCTTGTACGTCATGTAATGCATGTGTTCAAGAGTGTCCGGTAAATATTGATCCGCTCTCTATTATTGTTGATTTACGCAGGTATTTAGTGATGGAGGAATCTAAAATGCCGACTGAGTTGACAGGAATGTTGACGAATATTGAGAACAATGGCGCTCCTTGGCAATTTTCTCCGAATGATAGATTAAATTGGGCTAACGAAGATTAAGATATGAGTTTGAAAGTACCTACAATGGCAGAAATGCTGGCAAATGGAGAAACCGCAGATGTGTTGTTTTGGGTTGGTTGTGCAGGCAGTTTTGACGATCGAGCAAAGAAAATAACCAAGGCTTTAGTTAAAATACTGAATCATTGTAATGTTAAGTTTGCGGTTTTAGGAACAGAAGAAAGTTGTTCGGGAGATCCGGCTAAGCGTGCAGGAAATGAATTCACGTTTCAAATGCAAGCGATGATGAACATTCAGGTTTTGAATGGCTATGAAGTAAAGAAAATTGTTACAGCCTGTCCTCATTGCTTTAACACCCTTAAAAATGAATATCCTGAGTTAGGTGGTAATTATGAAGTGATTCATCATACGCAACTAATCCAAGATTTAATCAATACCGGAAAGCTATCACTT
>CAIUSK010000265.1 GCA_903901805.1 uncultured Flavobacteriales bacterium | reverse complement strand
ATGGTCAAATCAGAGTCACCACCGTCAACCAAATGACGCATCACCATTAGCCCACTAAAACCATTACCAATTATTGCAATATGCACAAGACAAATGTAAATAAAAAAAGCTGCTTGAAAGAATCAAACAGCTTTTAAAAAGTTTTCGTTATAAATTACTCTTTTGAATCGAAACGCGCTTTGTATTCTTTTCCTTTTTCAGCATTACCCAGTTTGTAATATGTTTTGTAAATAATACCTAATACGTCTTTATCCTTCGGATTAATTTCAATGTATTTTTCCAATACAACTAATGCTTTTTTCAATAGTTCGTCTGATTTGTTTTCAAGTTCAGAAACTTTTGGATCATTTGAATTTAATTGACCAGCTTCTGCTTTTACTTCATTTGCCCAGTTATATAAATGAGCGCCTAATTGATACTGAGCATCTTTGTATGCAGGATCAATTTCTAAGGCTTTATTCAGAGATGCTTCAGCTTTTTCATACAAACCTTGAGTCATGTAAGATGTGCCTAAGTTATAATGTAAAACTTTGTTGTTAGGATCAAGTGTTACTGCTTCACTCATAAACTTTTCCGCAGAAACTAAATCATTATTTCTTAAATGAATATTAATAAGACTTATAATTAATTCAATATCTGTTGGGAAAGCTGTTCTGATTTGCTCAACTAGGGCAATAGCCGATTTAAAATCAGGAGTTTCACTTTTGGTTAATTTCTCAATAACTTGATTTAAACTTATTATGGCATTATTTTTAGCTTCTCCAGCCTCCATTTTTACCATCGTTTTTACATCGTACGCTTGAAAAAACATCATTAACGCTTGTTCGTACTGTTTCTCATTGTATGATTTTACACCCATTTCAAAAAACATAGTGTATTTCATTTCTACCATTGTTTTTACGTCGCCTTGGTATTTTTTCTTAGGCTCGTTTAAACAAAACAAAAAGCTGGTAGCAGCCGTATTTTTATATCCTTCTAATTTAGCTTGATCTGCATTACCGGATAGCATTGCTTGTTGTGCCCCCGTTTCATAAAGTGACATATAAATTTGAGCACGGTAAAAATGCATTTTAGGATCTTCTTTCGTTTCAGCATTATCCGCTGCAGCATCGATAAATGTTTTTGCTTCATCTAAAATGCGTAGATTTTTTTCAGCATCATTTTTGGGTGAAACCATTTTGAATTTACTAAATGCATCCTGGACATTTTTCGATTGAGCCAGTACATCATTTCCCATTAAAAGTGTTGCAGTTAACAACCCAACACATACAAACAATTTTTTCATAAGTTTAAGTTAAAATACAAAAGTATACATAATTATTCTTCGGCGCCATTTTCAATTACTGTGCCATTTCCTTCGTTAGTTGGATTTTCAGTTGGATTAACTATGATTTCTCCAAGTTCTTCTTCATCTTCTGATCTCGGTACACGAGCAATGGCAGCAATTTCAGTATTTGATTTTAGGTTTATCAAACGAACGCCTTGAGCCGCACGACCCATTGTTCTTATCGTATCAATGTGCATACGAATTGTTATTCCATTTCTAGTTATGATCATTAAATCTTCTTCATCCGATACATTAAGAATAGACAATAACTTCCCTGTTTTCTCAGTGATATTTAAGGTTTTAACTCCTTTTCCTCCACGATTCGTGATTCTATAAACCGGTTCTTGATCTTCAGGGTCATTTAAGAAAGTTCGTTTTCCGTACCCTTTTTCAGAAACAACTAATATGGTAGAGTAAACATCCTCCACGCAAATCATTCCAATTACGGCATCTTCTGCACCGGCTAATGAAACTCCACGAACACCCGATGCATTTCTACCCATTGGACGAACGGTAGATTCATTAAATCGTATTGCTCTACCAGAACTTGTTGCAAGAACGATTTCGTTTGCACCATTAGTTAATTTAGCTTCTAATAATTCATCATTATCCCGAATTGTTATGGCATTAATACCATTTGAACGTGGTCTAGAATATGCTGCCAAAGATGTTTTCTTAATTACACCTTGTTTTGAACACATGATAATAAAGTTGTTTTCAACATAGTCTTTATCCGTTAAGTCATTTACTTTAACGTATGCTTTAACTTTATCGTCTTGAGGAATATTAATTAGATTTTGAATCGCTCTACCTTTGGAGGTTTTGCTTCCCTCCGGAATTTCATAAACCCGCATCCAAAAACATCTACCTTTTTCCGTGAAAATGAGCAAATAGTTGTGGTTAGTTGCAACAAATAAATGTTCCAAGAAATCTTGATCTCGTGTTGCTGATCCTTTCGATCCCATACCACCACGATTTTGAACTTTATACTCTGTTAAATTCGTTCGTTTGATATAACCTGCGTGTGAAATCGTTATAACAACTTCTTCATCAGCGATTAAATCCTCCATACGCATTTCGCTCGCAGAATACTCAATCACTGATTTTCTCGCGTCTCCGTACTTAGTTCGAATTTCGTTCAATTCATTTTTGATAATTTCCATTCTTCTCTCTTCACGAGCAAGAATATCTTTTAAATCAGTAATAAGTAAAATTAATTCATCATACTCGGTGCGCAATTTGTCTTGCTCTAGACCAGTTAATTGACGTAAACGCATATCCACAATGGCGCGCGTTTGTATTTCTGATAAACCAAATCGTTCCGATAATCGCTCCCTTGCTGCATCTGGACTTTTAGAAGTTTTAATTATTTCAATAACTTCATCAATATTATCTGATGCGATAATTAATCCTTCTAAAATATGAGCCCGTTCTTCTGCTTTTCTTAATTCAAATTTGGTTCTTCGAATAACTACTTCGTGACGGAATTCAACAAAGTATTGAATCATATCTCGGAGATTCAATAACCTTGGTCTACCTTCAACAAGACAAATGTTATTTACTGAAAATGAAGTCTGTAAGGATGTGTATTTATATAATTTATTTAAGACAACATTGGCAATTGCATCACGTTTTATTTCATAAACAATACGCATTCCGTTTCTATCTGATTCATCGCGCAAATCAGAAATACCCTCAATTTTTTTATCATTTATCAGATCAGCTGTTTTTTTGATCATTTCAGCTTTATTGATTTGATAAGGTATTTCAGTAATGATTATTTGTTCACGACCGTTATGCTCCTCAATTTCTGCTTTCGCGCGCATGATGATTCTACCACGACCTGTCAACAATGCCTCACGAACACCATCATAGCCATAAATAGTTCCTCCTGTCGGAAAATCAGGACCTTTAACATACTCTAGAAGCTCTTCAGCCTCAATATCTTTATTATCAACATAAGCAATAATACCATCAATAACTTCCGTTAAATTGTGGGGAGCCATGTTTGTGGCCATACCAACAGCAATACCTGAAGCACCGTTAATCAAAAGATTAGGAATCTTTGTTGGCATTACAGTAGGCTCTGTAAGACTATCGTCAAAATTAGGTCTGAAATCAACTGTTTCTTTATCCAGGTCTTCGAGCATTTCTTCGGCGATTTTACGAAGTCTCGCCTCAGTATAACGCATTGCTGCCGGACTATCTCCATCCACAGAACCAAAGTTACCTTGACCGT
>CAIUSK010000264.1 GCA_903901805.1 uncultured Flavobacteriales bacterium | reverse complement strand
GAATGGGAAAAGTTATATCTTATTTGGAGCGGGAGACACCCAATTTCTTTCACCCGACTCCTCCTTTTCAAGCGGTAATACGCTGCTTTCAGTAATTGGAGAGTTGGAAACCGAAGAAGTTGGTAAAATAAATGAGCGTATTTCTGGAAAAAAAGGACTAGATGAGAAGATCAAAACCCGTATTGAAAAACGTGCGTTGGTCTATCAACAAATCCAAAAAGAGGAAGGAAAATACCTGCAATTTAAGGGAGGAAAGATAACAGTGAAAAAAAAAGCACCTCAGAAAGTAAGACGTGCGAGAAGAAAGGCTTTGGATGGTATGAGCGAAAATCGGGAAACTCAAGTTCGACCTACCGTAAAATTCAAAAAGAAGAAAAGAAGAAAAAAACAAGTAGACCTAATTGATCTATACAAGAGCTATGAGATTTTAACCAAAGAAATCTTTTATTACCAACAACAAAAGGAAAAGGAAAATGATCGATTAAAATTATCCACTGAAAAACTGACTTATTATAAATCCTCAATGGGTATTAATATTCAGTCATTTACTGTAGCTGATTCATTGTATACTTTTGCTGATTCTAGTACCTTTGATTTGAGAACACAAGAGTTTAAATTTAAACCTTCTTTAAACGTAGAAAATTTCATCGTTCGTTTAATTTCAATTCCGGATAATTCCCTGGCCAACTCATCGGATGAAGTAATGCTTCATATTTCCAAAATAGATATTGATCCACACCAAACAGCAACTCTCAATATAAATCTTTCAGATCAATTCGATTCGGATAAATACGAATTAAAAAATGGATTGTTTAGCCCAAATGATTCAATGTCACTTCGCACCATTGCGGATTTATTAATTAAAAGTGATATTCCCCTTCAATTTATTGCCAATGGCTATGGAATTGGAACCCTGAGCGAAGGAACAGTAACGAAAGCGCTAGTGCAAGATGAAATTGATGGATCACTATCCACTCTTGCAGATTCAAGTTATGCCAAATTGAGAAAAACAGCCATGTATGTGCAAACAGACCGGCGTGTGGTATTTGAAATTGAGTCATTTACGGACCCATTAAAATCAGCTATCGATATTAAAAATAAAAACCTACTAGAATTTTGTAAAAAATACGACCTGACAAAAAATGATATCTTAAGTGCCTTGCGCACCAAGTCAGTGTTGATACAACTCCAGGATGAATTTATTAAATGGGTCGCTAAAAATTATGAAGCTGAAAAAGCGCGGTTTATTATTGATCGTTTCAACAATGAATTTCAAAAAACGAAAATTCAAATTGGCAAAACTTCAATTAAACCAAAAGAACTAACAATCTATTAATTTGTTTTAAACCACATGAAAGTAATTGTAGCAGGAATAGGAACTGAAGTTGGCAAAACAATTGTTAGCGCAGTTTTTTGCGAGGCTTTTGAATTAGACTATTGGAAACCAATTCAATCAGGGGCAAATGAAGACAATGATTCCCATTCAATTTCTAACCTTGTTACTAAGGAAGTAGGTATTTTTCCTAACACCTATTGTTTTCAAGAGCCATTATCTCCGGATCAAGCTGCAAAATTAGAAGGCGTTGTGGTTGATCCAAGTAAATTAATATTACCCACTTCAGAAAAACTTTTAATTGAACCCGCTGGTGGACTCATGGTTCCTTTAACTGCAGAAGGATTTCTGTTTTCGGACCAACTAAAAATCTGGAATATACCAATCATTTTGGTTTCACGTTTCTATTTAGGAAGTATCAATCACACGTTATTATCTCTTGAGTTACTGAAATCCAAAGGATTACACTTGGCAGGAATTGTATTCACGGGTGATGTAAATGCTGAATCGGAGGCTATCATTCGTCATTTCGCCCCCACTACCCATTTTTTTCATATTCCTTGGACCGAAAATCTTTCTCCAGAATTTATTCAAGAACAAGCGCAAAATCTTCGCGAATCATCCTTTCAACAACTTTTTTTATGACTCTTTTTGAAAAAGATAAAGAATATGTTTGGCATCCGTTTACTCAAGTTCAAACGGAAGCTCCACCTATACATATTGTTAGGGCCAAAGGAACAAAACTGATTGACGACAATGGAAAGTCCTATATTGATTGCAACTCATCGTGGTGGGTAAATATTCATGGACATGGGAATAAACACATTCAAAAAGCCATTAATACCCAATTTAAGGAAGTAGATCACATCATATTTGCAGGAGCAACACACGTAAAAGCAATCGAATTAGCTGAAAGAGTTGCCAACAAACTTCCGAAACCGTTATCCAAAGTATTCTTTTCAGACGATGGATCAACTGCTGTAGAAGTTGCATTAAAAATGGCCATTCAATATTGGCATAACAAAAACGAAAAACGTACAAAAATTCTAGCGATTGATGGTGCTTATCACGGTGATACTTTTGGTGCAATGTCGGTTTGTGAACGGGGTGTTTTCAATCGACCATTTGAATCGTTGTTTTTCCAAGTTGATTTTCTAGATTTTCCTACTCCTGAAAAAGAAGAAATATTGCTAGCAAAAGCAGAAACACTTTTAAAATTAAATCAGCATGCTGCGCTGATTGTTGAGCCACTCGTACAAGGTTCCTCCGGTATGAGAATGTATAGTCCTCAATTTTTAGATGAACTAGTTAAGTTGGCTAAAAAATACCATACGCTCGTGATCTTTGATGAAGTTATGACAGGATGGGGAAGAACAGGCAAATGGTTCGCGTTAAACCACATCCAAGAAGTTCCAGATATCGTTTGTTTATCCAAAGGCCTAACAGGAGGTGTTTTACCACTCGGATTAACTGTGGCCACAAAAGCAATTTTTAATGCATTTTTGGGGGAAGAAAAACAAAAAGCATTTTTGCACGGGCATTCGTTCACCGGAAATCCTTTGGCTTGTGCTGCTGCATGTGCTAGTATGGATTTACTTGAAAAAGAGGAGACCTGGACGGCAATTCAACGCATTAGCAATGGACATCAAACATTTATAAAGGAAATTGAATCAAGTTCAAGTATTCGAGAGATACGGCAACTTGGAACTATTTTAGCCATCGAATTAAAAGCTTCTGAGGAATCCTCCTATTTCAATTCGATACGCGATGAAGCGTATCATTATTTTTTGGAAAATGGTCTTTGGATTCGTCCATTGGGAAATGTAATTTTTGTTAATCCGCCTTATTGTTTAACTCAGGCAGAGCAAAATCGTATCTTTGCAGTAATTAAGCGTTTTATAAAAAAGTTGGAGCTATGACAATGGATGAATTATTTCGAGAACTGAAAGACCTTGACTTCAAGGCAAATAAGTTGTTGAAATCAAAAGTGTTAGATGCGGAAATAGTCCGGCAGTTTAATGACCAATCGTTGCGATTGAAACAAACATTATTGGAATTATCTCCTCAAGATGATGTGGCAGCTCATGTGACAGAAATCAGTGAAATTGATATTGATGGCACACCTAAAATCTCTACCTTATCCTCTTTTTTAGGAATAATTACCTTTGGCATTTACACTTCTAATTTGCGTAAATTTAAAAAACAGAAGTATTTTAAAAAACTTGTGTCAAAAACGAAAAATCAATGGATTGCCATTGAGTTTCTTTTAAAATCTTGATCCTATGGTAATTCAAAATGCCAGTTTAAAAAGCTTGAATACGTTTGGAATAGAAGCAACAGCTCGATACTTTAGTCGTTTTTCCTCTGTTCAAGAACTGGATTCTATTTTCAAAGAATACAAGGAAATTCCATTTTTAATTATGGGTGGAGGAAGTAATTTGCTACTTACTCAAGATTTTGATGGGATTGTATTGCGAAACGAAATTATGGGTAAATCCATTTTGGAAGAAACACCGGATTCTGTTTTAGTGAAAATTGGCGCTGGCGAAAATTGGCATGAATTCGTTTTGTGGGCCGTTGAAAACGAGTTTGGTGGAATAGAAAATATGAGTTTGATTCCGGGAAGTGTTGGCGCAAGCCCTATGCAAAACATTGGTGCTTATGGAATTGAAATAAAAGATGTGTTTGATCATTTGTTTGCTTATCATATTGAATCCGGAGAAACGCATCGATTTTCTTTAGAAGAATGTCAGTTTGGATATAGAGAAAGCGTTTTTAAACGGGCGCTAAAAAATCAATATGTGATTAGTGAAGTTTGTTATCGATTAGAAAAAAACAGAAAAGTAAATACCACCTACGGAGCGATTAAGCAAGAATTGGAAAATAATAACGTATCCACCCCTACTATTCGTGACGTAAGTAATGCAGTTATTGCTATCCGACAATCTAAACTGCCAAATCCTGCTGAGTTAGGAAATGCAGGAAGTTTCTTCAAAAATCCAGTTGTAGATGTAGCTATTGCGGATGCCATTTTAGAAAAGTTTCCTTCAGCACCTG
>CAIUSK010000263.1 GCA_903901805.1 uncultured Flavobacteriales bacterium | reverse complement strand
GCCGTTCCGCTATGAAGTGATTGAAAACGAAGATTTATTCCTGGACTAATCGATCCGCCGCCATAAATTTTATGCTCATCAATAAAATCGAATTTGATACAGGTTCCTATATCAATAACGAGTATTGGAGTATTGATTTCTTTTGATAAAGCACCGCAGACGTTGCAAGCTCTGTCCATTCCCCATGTTTCAGGTGTTTGGTAATTACTTTTAAATGGTAAGGATACCGTTTTGTTTAATTCGAATAAAATTAGAGCATGGTTGTAAATTTCATCACGTATATTTTCATTGCTAACGGATGATAGAATAACCGTTTTTCCTTTTATCTTGGATTTTATAACATTTAATTCAAGTGCAGAAATTCGTTCTACTGCGTCTATTTTTTCGTTCTTTATCGTTGCGATTTTTACAAAAGAATTTCCTGCGTCAATTATATAATCCACCATTCTTTTGGTTTTCTAGCGTAAGACATTTATGTGTCCTGTTAATATTTCGGTTGGTGTGCTATTTCTTTTGTATTTTAATAGCCATGTATAGGTTCCTTGCATTACTTTTTCTCCTTTGTATTTGCCGTCCCACCTAAAATTTATGTCCGTTGAAGTATAGATTAATTCTCCCCAGCGATTAAAAATTGAAATATCAACAGATTTCACTCCAATAAAACTACCTGAAAAATATTCATTTAGCCTGTCTTCATCTGGAAAAAATGTATTCGGGATATAAATATAAAATTCCTCAAAAATATAAATTGGTTTAGTAATACTATCAATACATCCTTTCGCATCTCTTGCAATGAGTGTGATTAAATATTCTCCTGTTGTGCCAAATGTATGTGTAGGATGTACTAAGTTTGAATAGCCTCCATCGCTAAAATACCAATCGTAAACATATCCGTTTTCTGTGAGATTTTGAAAAGAAATAGGTAGGCCTTCAATTAAATTTAAACTGGAAATTGCAAAGTCTGCCTCAGGCTTAACGACTGTCACTTGCGCTAGTGTTGGAATACTAAACGTCTGACAATCATCTGAAACCTCTACCAAATAAGTACTTGTTGCCGTGGGATTAACCCAGATTCCTTGGGTTGTATCTCCATTTAACGTCCAATAATAATGATAGTTTCCATAACCTCCAATAGCTGAAACTGAAATATAAGCGCTATCACCCGGGCACACTTCAGGAATAGTATTCACAAAGGTCGTTAAAGGGGGACTAGTTACAACATATGAAATAGTATCAGTTAATATTGTACCACATGCATCAATAACAGTTATAGAATAAGTTGTACTTGAACCAGGAGAAACCGTAATTGAATCTGAAGTGCTAAGCGCATTGCCAAATGAGTTCCATGAATACGAATAGGTTCCTGAACCTCCCGTTACATTGGCATAGAAAGTTTCAGGTATGAAAGGACAAATCTCTGTAACGTCATCCGAAACAATCATTTGAAGGGGTTGAAAAACAGGTACACTTATTAAAACAGAATCTTCCACTGAATTACTTAAGCATTGTCCTGTAACTGCAACTGAATATATTCCCGTAGTTGTTGGGGATAATGAAATGCTACTCGTAGTTTGATTATTGTTCCATAGATAGGAGTAGGGAGGAATTCCTCCAGTTACCGATGCCACTAAGGTAATATTATCCCCTGGACACAAAACAATTGGGTCATTGATTTGAACCGTAATCGGTTGAACATCTTGAATCGAAAGAGTTAAATTAATTGGTGTAATATTCCCACATGGATCGGTTAACATAAAATCAATGGATATGGTTTCTAAACTTTCAGCAAATAAATCTGAAAATGTATTGATGGTAAAACTCACTGTGGTATTTCCAGGTAAAAATGTGATGCTAGATGGGATTCCAGAATAATCTGTGCCGTTTGTGGCTGTACCACTAACTTGAATGGGAATAGTTAGCGTTGAGTTTAGGTTGTCTTCTCTAGATAATGTAATCAAACTGGATACGCAGCCTTCAGCCATAATACTTGGATTATTGAAAAGAGTATCAGAAATGACATAATCAACGGCGATTGGTGTTTGTGAAGATAAACTATTCGCCTCCAAAAAAATCCCGGAGTCCCATTGACCATCGCCTACATCGGCTATAGCTAAAACTAAATGGTATGTTTGTCCGCATTGCACTTGGGATACGGCATCTAAAACATCTGTAAATCCATCATATTGAATGTAAAAAGGATTTCCATTATACGGCGAACTATTTCCATCTCCATTGAAATTGTAAAAGCTTGAATTCGTTATTGCATTCACATTATTGATAGATACAATACTTCCATTTGTAGGAAGCTTAGCTATATTTTGCAGACCAGTAATGCCAGGACCAGAAATAAAAAAGCCAAAAACATCATTAAATCCAGAATTGTTAGGAGGAGCAAATTCGGGATATTCATCTGACCCAAAAACATATTTGAATCGAACGGTATCTGAATAAGGTATAAAGTCAAATTCTAAAATTGCAGCATTGTAAGTTTGGGTTCCATTTATTAAATTGGTGAGTAAGGCAGAACCTCCCATATTGTTGTTCATTCCAGCACCCGGTTGATTATTTGGTCCCTGTGGCCCAGAACCTGTGTTTAACACTGTGCCCGTTGTCATGACAATACCTTGTGCGATCCCTAAATTTGTGCCTGTTGCGGTAAATGCTCCAATTGCAGTAGGACTTCCGTTGAAAGAAATATTTGATACCGTAACTCCAGGCCCTAAAAGTACATTTTGAACCAAGCCTAACGGAGACATAGAAACACTGGTGTTTAGTTGGGTTCTTCCACTAGAGAAAAGTAGAAGAAAAATTATCAGAAAAGTAACTTTGATAAATCCCATGTCTATTGGACGAATAATAACAAAAAACGTTGTGTAAAAGCTACTGATTTAAATAACTTTTAATAGGAAAAACGAGTATTATGCAAATATGTTTCGGTTCATTAAAAATCTTTGCCGAAAACATGAATATCGTTGTGGTTTTCCTCGATTTTATCTTTGATCAGTTTAATAGATTTTGCTAAAATAAAAATCTCAACACCGACATGTTGTTGTATCCATTTCCAGCTAAGAGGTTCATCTTCTACGGCCATTGCAATGTGGAAATACAATTCAAGCTGATTAACCAATAGCCATGATTGGGCTTTTTTATTTCCTTCGGCAGCATTTATCAACGCCATTAAATGCGCGTATCCATTAGTCATTAGCCATTCTCGCGCCTCATTTTTTAGGTAAATTGCATAAGTTGCCATAACTAATTCGGGATAGCCATTTTTACTAAGCCAAACGGTAAAACTCTCATCTCCCTCAATTGACTTAGCCCAAGCCAGTACAATTTTAGCAGGATAATCTACCAAATTTGTACTGAGAATTTTAAATTCTTTATCAGTTGGTTCTTGCTTTTTGCCCTTGAAAAACATAACTAGAGTGATTATACAAGTTCAAGTTCAATTTGACGTTTGTTAGGTTTAACATCAGTAATACGAACGGTTACTCGGTCACCGAAGTTAAATTCTTTTTTTGTTTTTGCGCCAATAATTCTAAAAGATTCTTGTTCAAAATAGTACCGGTCTCCTGGTATGTCTTGAATAGAAACCATTCCTTCACAAAAATTTTCGTCCATACGCACAAATAAACCATGATCTGCTATTCCGGTTACTGTCCCTGGAAAAACCTCCCCAATTTTATCCAAAACAAATACAGTTTGAAAATATTTTGAAGATTCACGCTCTGAATCAGCTGCTTTGCGTTCTGTTTTTGAAATATGCTTGCAAATATCCTGAAGTTCTTTAGGGTCCTTGCGCTTAGAATGGTTCAGTTCATCAAATAATATTCGGTGAATAAGTAAATCGGCATATCTTCTTATTGGTGACGTAAAATGACTGTAAAATTCAAATGAAAGTCCATAATGTCCGATATTTTCCGTGTCATAAATTGCTTTTGCCATCGTTCTAATGGATAATGATTGAATAAAATTAAATTCATTCGAATCTTTTATTTTTTCAAACAAACTGTTTAGACTTTTTGCAATATGTTTAGGATCAAAATTATCGAGTGATATTTCAAATTTATCTAAGAATACTTTTAATTGTTCAATTTTAGCAGGATCAGGTAAATCATGTACTCGATAAACAGAGGCTGGAACAGTATAATTTTTCCTAGGTTTACCAATATGTTCAGCAACTTTCTTATTGGCAAGCAACATAAATTCCTCAATTAATTTGTGCGCATCCTTTGATTTCTTTACTAGAACCGCTGCAGGATTTCCAGTATTATCCATGCTGAATCGGATTTCTTCGGATTCTATATTCAGTGCTCCTTTGGCTAAGCGTTTGGCACGATAATATTTTGCTATTTCATCAAGTTTCAAAATTTCAGTTGAAAATCTGCCTTCTTTTGCTTCAATTATTTCTTGTGCCTCCTCGTAGGAAAAGCGATGGTTGGAAAAAATTCGGGTTTTACCAAACCATTCTGATATGATTGAAAAATCTTTATCAAATTCGAGAACAACAGAAAAACAATACTTATCCTCGTTCGGTCGTAAAGAACAAGCAATATTGGAGAGTTGCTCCGGAAGCATTGGAATTACTCTGTCGGCAAGATACACAGAGTTCCCTCTTTTTCTTGCTTCATTATCCAATGAAGATCCCGGTCTAACGTAGTGACCAACATCTGCAATGTGAATACCAATTTCATAATTCCCGTTGGATAATTCTTGAAAGGATATTGCATCATCAAAATCCTTGGCATCAATTGGGTCAATCGTAAAAGTTGTAATCCCTTTAAAATCTCTTCTAAGTTTTACTTCTTCCTCAGTTATTTCTGTTTTTGTGGTTTCAGCTTCTGAAATCACTTCGTCAGGGAACTGAAAAGGGATACCATTATAGCAAAGAATGGACAGCATCTCTGCGTCGTGATCCGTGCGATTGGATAACACTTCTACTACTTCCCCCCACAACTTTCCGTTCTCAGGCCAATGAGTAATTTTAACTATTGCTCTATCACCATGTTTTGCTCCCTTTAAAAAATCTTCTTCAATATTAATTTCTCCACCTAACTTTGGGTTATCAAGTACAAGTCTAGGTTGTTTTGTATTGTAGCGCACCCGTCCAACAACATGTGTCCGTTCTCGTTTCAATACTGATGCAACCTCACCTTCAATTCTTCGCCCACCGGATTTTAAAACACGAATATTCACTTCGTCGCCATCCATTGCATTCCCTAGGTTGTTCTGTCCAATAAACACATCTTTTGACTGACCGACGATGGATACGAAACCAACTCCGCTATTGACGATTGAAAGAGTACCAGTTTGAAGATTTTCTATGGTGGAAAGACTAAAATCGGCATGACCCACTCGTTTTATTTTACCTTGTCGAGACAATTCGACTAATTTATCAAAGATTAATTTGCGGAGCGCAGGTTCTTTCACATGTAACATTCCGCAGACTTGCCGATGCGATAAAACTTTGTTTTTGTGAGAGGTAATTAGTTTTAAAATTAACTTATCGTATGGGATAGATGAATTTACAGGTTCTTTTTTTATTGAATTCTTTTTTTTTGCCATTCGTATGGTTTTGTACCATTTCAGTTTGCTACTAATCGATTCTAGGGAGATTAATAGCTTGTTTTACTACAGTAGATAAGGGATAGTTTTTTCTTAATTTAGCATAAATCTCGTCGGCTTCAGCTTTTGATCGAAAATCACCCGCATCCAAATAAAAGTAGGGAGTTCTATAGCTAATGTAAGTATCAACACCGGGGAATTGAGAAATAAAATTCTTGTGCTGTTTGTCAATAACAGCTTTTTCTGAATCAAAAGAAATATGAAGACGGTAGCCCATGTAGGATCCACCAGATTTTCCTCCCACTAGACCCGAGATTCTACTATCGGCAATTACTTTTGTTTGAGTGAGTCCCGCATTGTGAGTCAACAACATGATAGAAAAACAAATGATTGAAGTAGAAATATTCATAGTCAAATTCATATATTATACAAAGATATTAATTATTTATTCAAGAATACCTACAATCAATATCAGAAATTAGAGTGTTCTTATTTAGAATGATTTTAAATTAATGAAAAATCAATTAAAATTGTCATAGTTTTGTCGGAAAATAGGAACAATCTCCTAATTTTGCCTTCGCCTAATTGCGTTAAATTGAGTCATAAGGCAGTAAACTAAATTGTAGAAATAAGTGAAAATATCTATCAATCAGATGCTTAGAAATATTTATCAATGGAGTCACGGGTTTCTTGCTATTGCATTTATAACCGTAGTATCTTTCTCAAATGCTCAGGATGCAGCCAAAACCAAAGTAGATGGTGGTGGATTGTTCAAAGCGAAATGTGCAAGTTGTCACCAACCTCATAAAGATGGTACCGGTCCTAAATTATTTAAGGCACGAGACAAATGGTCAACGGGTGGAGCAAAAGAAGGTTCCATTTATACATGGGTAAACAACTGGCAAAATGCTGCGGCTACAGATCCATATGCTATGCAGGTTTCTCAATCGAAGCCAACTGCCATGTCTGCTTTTCCTGAATTGAAAAAAGAAGAAATAGATGGTATTTTGGATTATGTTGATGCTCAACCTGAACCAAGTGCAGGTGGAAATGATAAATCTAAAGCAGGAGGTGCTACTGATGCATCGGAGGGGTCTGGTGAATCTGAAGGGGGATCGTGGACATGGATATTGTTAGGAGTTATTTTTATAACAGTGATTCTAGCCGTTGGTGGAGTTAGACGTCAATTGAGTCATGCAGTAAGAGAAAGCCAAGGCGATCCAGTTAAAGAGCATGAGACTTATTTTTCAGAACTTAAAACAGTTGCTTGGAAATATAGACTTCAAGTTGGTTTGGCTTCATTGGTAGTTGTAATTTCAATCATTGTAGCATTATTTCAAAGTTTATATTCAATTGGGGTTGTTGAGTCTTATCAGCCAAGTCAACCGATAAAATTTCCACATAGCGTTCATGCTGGTGTTAATGGAATTGATTGTAAATATTGTCACAGTTCAGTAACGAAGTCTAAATCTGCAGGGATTCCATCCGTCAATGTTTGTATGAATTGTCACAAGCAAATTAATGGTGACGGTAAGCCATATGCTGCTGAAATTCAGAAAATTTATGATGCAGCCGGTTTTTCAAATGGCGAATATAAAAACCCTTCAAAACCGATTGTTTGGAATAAAGTTCACGTTTTACCAGATCATGTTTATTTTAACCATTCACAACACGTTGTTGTTGGAGGTATCGATTGTAAACAATGTCATGGTGACATGGCCAAACTGAAAGAAACAGCAAAAGTTCAACCGGTAGCTGAATTAAATAAAGTGGAAGGAAATATTAAATTATCGAAACCAACACTTACCATGGGATGGTGTATTGAATGTCATGATAAAAAAGAAATTTCAAAAGGACCATTGTCTGATAAAAAAGACGGCTATTACAATGAAATTCATAGAAGATTGTTGAATAATGATAAATCACTTTATAAAAAGTATCTGAAGGATAACAAAGTTACTGTAAGTGAATTAGGCGGTTGGGAGTGTGCAAAATGCCACTATTAATAGAAGAAAAACAGCGTTCGTTTTAAAAAAGAATGATGATGACAAGAAAATATTGGAAAGGGTTAGAGGAATTAAAAGAAACTCCAGAATTCTTAAAATCGAAAGAACAAGAGTTTCCTACTGAAATGTCAGTAGAAGAATTTTTAGGTGATGATAAATTAGCTGAAAAATCTACCGACCGAAGAGACTTTTTAAAGTTTTTGGGTTTTTCTGTTGCAGCGGCCACAGTTGCTGCATGTGAAGCTCCTGTAACTAAAGCAGTCCCTTATGTTAATAAGCCGGAGGATGTAACTCCAGGAATGCCAACATGGTATGCTTCGACATATTATGACGGAAATTCTTACGCTAGTATTTTAGTTAAAACGCGTGAGGCACGTCCAATATACATAAAAGGAAATAGAGATTTTGGAATCACCAAAGGTGGAACAAATCCTCAAATCATTGCTTCAGTTCTTGGATTGTATGATAGTGCTCGTCTTCAGAAATCAACAATTTCTAAGGTTGCTAATTCTTGGTCATCGGTTGATTCTTCTGTAACTGCAGCCTTAGCTTCTTCTAAAAAGACAGTGCTTCTTACAGGAACAGTTATTAGTCCATCGTTGAAATTAGCTGTCGCTTCGTTATCAGAAAAATTAGGTGAGGGTAAATTTGAGCATATTCAATATGATGCTGTTTCTTATCGCGCTATTCGTATGGCTAACTTGGAGAATTTTGGTCAAGCTTTAATTCCTTCTTATGATTTTAGCAAAGCAAAAACAATAGTTTCTGTAGGAGCAGATTTCTTAGGAACATGGTTAATGTCAAATTTATACCAAGCACAATACGGTATTTCTAGAAATCCAGATAATAAATGGATGTCAAAACATTTTCAATTTGAATCTGTAATGTCAATTTCTGGTACAAATGCTGATTATAGAGGAATGATTAAACCTTCTGAAGAGGCAAATGTATTGGCTTATTTAATAAAAGCTTTTGGAGGTTCAGTTTCTCAATCTACTGAATTATCTAGTCAAGCTAAATCGATTGCTGATGAAGCAGTTAAAGCATTAAAAACATCACGCGGAGAATCTATAATAGTTGCTGGTGCCAATAACAAATCCATTCAATTATTAGCAAATAAATTGAATAATTTAGTTGGTTCGTACGGAGTTACTATTGATTTAAAAAATCCTGTTCATTTATTTGATGGTGATGACGCTAAGGTCAATTCTTTAGTTAAAAGTGTAATTGCAGGAAATGGTCCAGAGACCTTGATTATATCAGGAGTTAATCCTGTATTTTCTTTACCAAACGGAAAGCAATTTGGAGAGGCATTAGGTAAGGTGAAAAATACAGTTGCTGTATCCACTCATGTTGATGAAACTGCATCAAAATGCCAGATAGTTTGCGCCGAAAGTCATGCGTTGGAAGCATGGGCAGATTTTAATCCAGTTGGTAATCACTTTTCGGTTGCTCAACCAACAATCAGACCTCTTTTTGAAACGGCTTCTTTATTAGAGAATATTTTGGTTTGGGCCGGTTTGAAAAAACGTGTTGCTAAAAATTCTACCCAAGCGTTTGATTATATTCAATCCAATTGGATGTCGACGGTATTTGCTTCGAATAATGAAGAAACCAATTTCACTAATATGTGGAATATGGCAGTTCACAATAGTTGTATTGACTCAACAAGCGCAACTTCATCAGTAAAAGGCGCAGAAGTTATCTCTAAAGAAAATCCAGTAGCACCTGAGAAAGAAGGTGTGAAATCTGAAGATGCGAATAAGTTGTCTGGATTGATTGCTTTTAAAGAAGTATCTATTCCAGTTGTACCCAAAGCTTCAGGATTGGAAGTAGTATTATATCAAAAAAATGCGATTGGAACAGGAGCTCATGCAAATAATCCTTGGCTTCAAGAGCTTCCAGATGCAGTTACAAAAGTTACTTGGGATAACTATATTACGATGAATCCATCTGAAATGGACTCGTATAAATTTGTTAAAACATACGATCAAGAAAATGGTTTGAGTGTTGCTAAATTAACGGTTAATGGATCAACAGTTTCTTTACCAGTTTATCCTTTACCAGGTCAAGCGCCAGGAACCGTAGGTGTTGCCTTAGGTTATGGACGTGGAGCAAATGGTGAGAAAATAGGTAAAGCAGCTTTTCAAACAAAGGAATATGGTGGTCATGTAACAAATGAAAATGGAACTCCAAAAGCAATTGGTGCAAACGTGTTCCCATTTGTATCAACTACTTCGGGGTTAATGGAATTTAATACTGTAGGAAAGATAGAAGCAACCAGCGAAAAATATATTATTGCTGCAACGCAGATTCATCATACAGTGATGGCGCGTCATTCTATTGTGCGCGAAACAACGTTGGATATTTTTCAATCAAAATCAAAAGATTCCTATAATCCATCACATTTATTGCAAAAAATAGATAATGAAGGAAACCATGTTGAAAAACCAGTAAGTGAGTTTGATTTATGGAATAGTCATCCTGTAGAACATATTGGTCATAGATGGGGAATGACCGTTGATCTGTCTTCTTGCATAGGTTGTGGATCTTGTCTGATTGCATGTCAATCAGAAAACAATGTTCCAGTGGTTGGTAAAGATGAGGTTAGAAGAGGTCGTGAGATGCATTGGTTAAGAATCGACCGTTATTTCTCTTCAGACGAAGAAGCAGCTGTAGGTACAAGAAAGGATGATGATACGTTTAGTTTTGATAAAGCTGAAATTGCTTCATTGAATCCTAAAGTAGTTCATATGCCAATGATGTGTCATCATTGTAATCATGCACCTTGTGAAACTGTTTGTCCTGTTGCTGCAACAACACACAGTAACGAAGGATTGAATCAAATGGCTTATAATAGATGTATTGGTACGAGATATTGTGCAAATAACTGTCCTTATAAAGTGAGAAGATTTAACTGGTTTAATTATCCTTCTTACAAGAAATTTACTGAAGTAAACCCTGCACAAGATGATTTCGGTCGTATGGTGTTAAATCCAGATGTTACCGTTAGGACAAGAGGTGTAATGGAAAAATGTTCTTTCTGTGTTCAACGAATCCAAGCAACTAAATTGGTTGCTAAGAAAGATAGTCGACCGGTGAAAGATGGCGAGTTTAGTTCTGCATGTGCTGATGCTTGTCCAACAAATGCTATTCAAGTAGGTGATTGGAATGATGTGAATTCAGTTGTTAGAAAAAGTTCAGCTGACAAAAGAGCATATCAAGCATTGGAGGAAATAGGTGTAAAACCAAATGTTTGGTACAAGGTTAAAGTACGAAATGAAAAAAATGATTTGTTGTCTTCCATTCAGAAAGATGATAAACATGGTGCTGCACACACTTCAGATAAGAAAGAGAGTAATAAAGGACATCATTAATTGATAAATTAAAAGAAATGCATAAAGAAGCAGCAATTAGAGAACCTCTCATTTTAGGCCATAAAACCTATCATGATATAACGGAGGATGTTTGTCGACCAATTGAAGACAAAGCTCCAAAGATGTGGTATATTCTTTTTGGAATAGCCTTGGTAATTGGTATTTATGGTGTTGGTTGTATTATTTACCTTCTTGGAACGGGTATCGGAGTTTGGGGGTTAAATAAGACAATTGGTTGGGCTTGGGATATTACAAATTTTGTATGGTGGGTTGGTATTGGACATGCCGGAACTTTAATATCCGCGGTGTTATTATTGTTTAGACAGAAGTGGAGAATGGCTATTAACCGATCTGCTGAAGCTATGACGATTTTCGCTGTATTCATGGCAGGAATGTTTCCTTTAATTCACATGGGTAGATTATGGGTAGGTTATTGGACGCTTCCTTTACCTAATCAGTTTGGGTCATTGTGGGTGAATTTTAACTCTCCATTATTGTGGGACGTTTTCGCTATTTCTACGTATTTGTCAGTTTCTTTGGTATTCTGGTACATTGGATTAATTCCTGATTTTGCTACGATAAGAGACCGTGCTAAGAAACCGGTTTCTAAGAAAATGTATTCGATTCTTTCTTTTGGATGGTCTGGTCGCGCCAAGCATTGGAATCGATTTGAGTTGGTGTCATTAGTTCTGGCAGGTTTAGCTACTCCGTTAGTGTTTTCCGTTCACTCAATTGTATCATTTGACTTTGCTACATCGGTTATACCAGGGTGGCATACTACTATTTTTCCTCCATATTTTGTTGCAGGTGCTGTATTTTCAGGATTTGCTATGGTGCAGACCCTTATGTTAATCATGAGAAAAGCTATGGGACTTGAAGCATACATCCACACGAAACATGTTGAATACATGAATATTGTAATTATGGTCACTGGTTCTATCGTTGGAACGGCCTACATCACGGAGTTATTTATTTCATGGTATTCTGGTGTTGAATATGAATCTTATGCTTTTATCAATAGAGCAACTGGTCCATATTGGTGGGCATATTGGTCAATGATGACATGTAATGTTATTTCTCCTCAGTTAATGTGGTTTAGAAAATTAAGACGAAGCTTGTTATTTACTTTCTTCATATCAATTATTGTAAATATTGGAATGTGGTTCGAACGTTACGTTATCATTGTAACGTCATTGCACCGTGACTATTTGCCATCTGCATGGAGCATGCATTATCCAAGTCATATTGATATTGGTATTTATGTAGGTACAATAGGTCTTTTCTTTGTTTTCTTCTTATTATTTGCTCGATTCTTTCCAGTGTTGGCATTAAATGAAGTAAAAACAATTTTAAAATCTTCGGGTGAATCGTATAAAAATGCGCCAGAAGCAGAACACGCACATTAATAATTGAATTTAAACACATTGTAATGTCAGATAAAGTAATTTTTGCAACCTATACCGATGAAGAAGTACTAAAAGATGGTGCTAAAAAGTTGGTGTCAAAAGGAATTAAAATAAATGAGGTTTTCTCACCATTTCCTATTCATGGAATTGATCCTATTATTGGGATTAAAAACACAAGATTAGGAATAATGGCATTTTTGTATGGTCTAACTGGTCTAACGCTAGCTACTGTTGGAATGCGGTATATGATGATCGTTGATTGGCCTATGAATATTGGTGGAAAGCCAAACTTTTCATACATGGAAAACATGTTAGCCTTTATTCCAATTACATTTGAATTTACCGTTTTGTGTGCAGCTCATGGAATGGCGATTACTTATATGTTGAAGAATAGAACATTACCTGGTATGCCAGCGCAAAATCCTTATCCAAGTACAACTGACGATAGGTTTGTTATTGAAATACGGGTTTCACAAAATGAAAAATATACCTCCGAGGATATTCAAAATTTGGTAAGAGAAACAGGTATTGAAGCTTTTGAAGAAAAAGAATGTTAAGAATTATAACCCGATAAAGGTAATAAGCAATGAAAATTAGATTGATGAAATTAGTAGGTTTAGCATCTGTGGTCGTAACAAGTCTTTTGTTCAACAGTTGTGTATCAAATAGTGATAGTGCAGGCTTAGAATATATGCCTGATATGTATCGATCGCCAGCAATAGAAGCCTATGTTGATTACGGTGAAATACGTGGAAAGCAAATTGGTAAATATAAGACTCAACTTTCAGCAAAAACACCACCTTTAGGAACAATTCCTTATTTTGGGAATAATGCGGATGATGTATCGCTTATGTTGCCTTATTTTAGAGGACCAAGTTCTGAATTTTGGTCAACACATGGTTTGAGAGATTTTAAATTCTCAGCAAATAATGAATACGAATTAGCAAAAGAAGACGTGGTTAATCCGTACACAATGACTGCTCAAAATGCTTCTAAAATTTTGAAAGAAGGGAAAGAAATTTATTCATCAAAATGTATGCATTGTCACGGTGAAAAAGGAGATGGTAACGGACAAATGTCATTAAATGGAACTTTTGTTGGAGTGCCAAATTATGCGGATCGAGCTGCATTATCGAATGGACAAATGTTCTACTCAATTTATTATGGAAAAGGTTCAATGGGTGCTCATGGTTCAATGTTAGATAAAAAGGAAATTTGGACTTTGGTTCATTACATTCGTAATCTGGTTGATAAAAATTACGGAAAAGTAGAAAATGGTAAGTTAGTTTCTTCTGATATGGATAAATCAAAAGATTCTGTAATGGTGAAAACGAATAAAAAATAAGAAATGAGTATGGAATTTACAATACCTACAAGAGCCAAGAAGATTACATTGTCTCTTATTTTAATTGGTGTAGCTTTGGCAGTAATAGGTGTAGCAACTGGATTTGATGACCACCAGTTTACCACTCGTTTACTTACTAACGGTTTGATCAATGCGTTTTTCTTTTTTGCTATTGCTCTTGGTGCGTTGTTTTTTCTTGCTTTGCAGTATGCAACTGAAACAGGATGGTATGCATCAGTGAAAAGGGTAATTGAAGGTATTGCTGGAGTTCTTCCATACGGAATGGGATTTCTTGCATTAATCTTATTAATCATAACATTTTTAGATGGTGCTCACATATATGTTTGGATGGATCCAGAAACCACCAATCCTGCCTCACACCATTACGATGCAATTATTGAAGGAAAAAAGCCTTATTTAAATAAAGTTTTCTTTTGGATTAGAACGCTAGCATATCTTGTTACTTATTATGTATTTTGGAATGGATTTAGAAAAAGATCTTTAGAAGAGGACAGAATAGGGGGGACAAGTCTTCATTTTAAAAACTACCGCAAAGGGGCAACGTTTTTAGTGTTTTTTGCAGTGTTTAGCTCAACTTCCGCTTGGGATTGGATTATGTCAATCGACGTACATTGGTTCTCAACATTATTTGGATGGTATACTTTTGCAGGTATGTGGTGCTCTGCAATGGTTGTAATTGTTTTAACTACAATTTATTTAAAGAAGTTAGGATATTTAGAAAGAGTAAATGATTCTCACATTCACGATATAGGAAAATGGACATTTGCTACATCTTTCTTATGGTCATATCTTTTCTTTTCTCAATTTATGTTGATTTGGTATGCTAATATTGGTGAAGAGGTTACTTATTATCAATTAAGAATGGAAAGTTTCAAGGTCTTATATTTTTCTATGTTCTTGATTAATTTTGCGTTTCCTATGTTAATCTTAATGTCAAGAGATGCTAAAAGAAATTATGGCGTTCTAACCTTAGTAGGTGTAATAATATTAATGGGTCACTGGACTGATGTATATCTTATGATCTCAGCTGGATCTTTAGGACCAAAAGCAACGATTGGTTTACTTGAAATTGGAATTGCTTTAGTTTGTGTTGGTTTGTTCATCCGCATCTTATTGAACAATTTAACTAAAGCTCCTTTAATGCCGGTGAATCACCCGTTTTTGGATGAGAGTGTTCACCATGAAATTTAATTAAACAAGAAATAAACATATACAATGGAAAGCAAATTAATCATATTACTAGTAGTTATAATTGCTGCAGTTGCTATAGCTCAGTTGGTTAGAGTGTATGAGCTATCATCGAAACTTAGGGGTACAAAAGAACACGAAACAACTCAGAAAGATAATAATTTTAACGCGTTAATGCTGTTACTATTTATGTTTTTTCAGATTTTTGGTCTAGTATATTTAATGGTAGAGTATGGATGGACAGGAAGAGGAGATTCTGCTAGTGTTCAAGGGAAAGAAACAGATTGGTTATTAAATTTAAATTTTATAATAATCTTAATCGCCGCTCTTATTACGAACGCTTTATTATTCTATTTTTCTTTTAAATATGCGAGAAAACCGGGTGTTCCAGCTTATTATTATCCTCACAACAACAAACTAGAGATGATATGGACTGTTGTTCCTGCTATTATTCTTGCTGTAATTATAATCTTAGGTTTACAAACTTGGAATGATATTACATCAGCTTCTGGAAATGATTCAAAAGTTGTGGAGCTTTATGCTAAACAATATAATTGGACGGCACGTTACGCTGGAAAAAATAATAGATTAGGTAAATTCGATTATAAATTAACAACCGATAATAACGAATTAGGTTTAGTAACAAAAAACACGATAGATACAGCAATTTACCAGTTGTTGAAAGGTGTAACGGGAATTGAATCAATACAGAAAAAATTAAATGATGCTTCTGTGGTGTTAAGTGATTCTGCCCAATCTGCATTAACGAAATCGCTATCATCAAAAGAACGTCTTATACGATTATTGTATCAAATGAAGGGGAATCACGACGTTAAGGTCGATAACGATGCATGGGATGATTTTATTCAGAAGGATACTCTTTATTTGTGTGTTAATCAGCCTTATGAATTTAAGTTTAGATCCATGGATGTAATTCATTCTGCTTTT
>CAIUSK010000262.1 GCA_903901805.1 uncultured Flavobacteriales bacterium | reverse complement strand
TTCGAATGTTCAAAAAATATCCTCAATACAGCCCCTAAAACTGCCATGCGAATGGCATTAAAAAGTATGGCATTAACTCCGCCCGAAACACTTATAATATATCCCATTATTAGAAAACTAACGAAAGTAACACTCATGTAGTCAAACAATTTTTTGTCCTCAAAATTGAATTTAGCATAAATTTTAATTTTTCGATAAAATATAAAAAGTGGAAGAGGCCAAATAACAAACAAGATTAGTCCAACAACACCTGATCCATGTAATATTACATTGTAATCATTATGAATCATTCGTCTGCCGTATCTACCATTTGCATAATTCCCGGGTGAATTAAAAACTTCTTTTCCAAAAAATAAAAGTGCCGGATTACCACTAAAAACTATTTCGTTAAGAACAACAAAGGTTTCTTGATACCTACCCTCCTCTTCAAAATTTTGCGTCGAAAGACGGCGCTCTCGTGCTTTTACTTGTTTTTGCAAAGTGTTTTCAAAAATGGGATAGGCGATAAATAGAAAGAATGATGAAAGTATTAAACCAAAAAATATATTAATTCTATTTCGACTAAAAAATAGATTTAGTAATAGTCCTACCAAAATGGCAATAATAGAAATCCTTTTCAATTGAACAAACACCAAAATAAAGATAATGACGGAAAGAATAACGATAAGTCGCTTATGTTTAGGATTTAAATATAAAATAAGTGGTGCAGCCGTCAATAGGTATGCCATAGAATTTAATCCTTCGGTAAAAACATTTCCAACGTCAAATATCTCCCCTGAATATGATTTTCCTTTTATATTTAATAGTGTTGAGATAATTATATTTAGGATATACAAAGCACCGATTAATGCAATTGAATTAATTAGGTTTTTAAATTTAGCTAGTGAGTCAATTACCAAAAAAGAAATAGGTAAAATTAAAATCCATATTGTAGTGGAAGCTAAATTGGACAATGAGTAAAAAAAGTTGGAGGAAAAAGCAATCAAACAATAAAGATAAATTATCAGCAAGTACAGTGCAGTAAATAGTTTTATTGACTTATACTCCCTGAAAAAGTAGTAAATTGTTACTATTACAAATAAAATACCAATGCCCTGTGTTGCTATGGATCCTCGTGGAAAAATAATTCCAATGCTCATTATATATATGAAAAGAGCAGGAAAAAAACGATATAAAAACTGATTAGAACTCTTCAATTTTCAAATTATTCGATTTTCAAGATTTTTAAATTGATTCAATTTTGAGTAATAACAAGTTTCATTGCTCATTTTTATCAATTTTGGCTGATCACAGTAAATAGAATCAATAAAGTCTATTATATCATCAAGCGTACTACAGATTTTCCCCGATTTTGTTTCGTTTAAAATAGATTTTAATTCATTTTGCTCTCCTACACTTAGTATCGGAACACGAGCTGAAATATATTCAAATATTTTCCCAGTTAAATTCCCCTCTTGTAGTTTATTACTCCAACAAAAATGTAAAAGTAAATGGGCAGATTTTTGTATTTTTTTTACTTCATTATGGCTCATCTTTGGAAGAAAAATTACGTGATCTTGTAACTTATTTTTTTGAATACTTGAGAGTAAATATGTACTTTTTGGTGTGCCAACGAATTTTAATTTAATTTTTTTATTTTGAGCATAAACTAACACTTGGATTGCTTTTAAAAACAGTTGAATATCATTTCTTTTAAGGTATATATTTCCTGTGTAGGTGATAGTAAATTCTGAGCTTGGTTCGGGTTCAATATTTTCGTATTGTGAAAAATCACACCCATTCAACAAAACATTGACTTTACGACCTAATTTTTCTTGCAAGAATTCAGCGTGACCTTTAGATACACACAAGATATCTGAAGCCGATTCCAAAAGTCTGGTTTCATAGCGAAAGTGCAATTTTGCGAATAGCTTCTTCATACTAGTATTGGCATGAGAAAAACTCATTAAATCTCTGAATTCAGCTATCCAGACAATATGCTTGTTTTTCTTTTTTAATTCATGTGCCACCATATGGGGAGATGGAGGTGAAAAACTCGAATAAACATGAGTTATCTGCTCCTTTTTGATTAATTCATTGGCGTGAGTGATTGTATTTTTTCTCCAGTTTCGAAATCTTAAATCTGGCCACCAAGATGCTAAATAAGGGATAAAAAATGAAAGTCCTTTGGTGAATAATTTTCTTAAAAATAAATTTTTAATTTTAAATGTAAAATCAAATGGGTCTTTCCAGTCAACGTGACAAATATTTAATCCATTTAGATCGAATTCATCAGAAATTTTCTCGCCTTTTTGAGCGCAAGTAAGTATATGGACATTCCAACCGTGGTCTGAAAATAGTTTAGCATAATTATAAAGCCTCAAACTCGCAACTGAAAGACGAGGTGGAAAGGTTACAGTGATAAATAAAATTGATTTTTTAGCAGTCAATCGTTTGTTTATATATTTCTAACCAATTTTTTGTGGCATATTTCCAATCAGAGATGATTTCTATTTGATGCGTATTGTTTAAACTTTTTATTTTTTCGATCTCAAGATTCTCAATTAAAAATTCCAATTTTTGACAAAGCTCATGAAATGAAGCGCTGTGAAAGTTCAATCCTTTTTCTCTTAACCATTGATATGGAAGCCAATCAGCGAGTAACAGGACATTCCCTGCAAAAAAATGCTCTTGAATAGAAGAACTAAAACCATCGGTTGTTTGAAAATTTAAAGTTATATCACTTGCGATTCTATAGCTGCAAATTTGTTCTTCATTAAGATGATTGGAGATAATTTTGAAATCACATCCCAATTTTTTCAATTCAACTTCAACTTGATGCTGATACGTTGAATTTCCACCATAAGTCATAAGAAAAACCAGTTCTATTCTTGATTCAAAATTTCCTGAAACATTGGCAATTTCATTAATAATTTCAAGATGCTGTTGACTTGGAGAAGCGTTGTATCCAATAGTAACTTGAATTTTTTCCGCATTAAGTCCAAGGTTTGTCTTGATTTCAGCGATTGTAAAATCCGTTTTTAAGCTTCTAATTTTATCAAAATGTACAACTCCAAATGGTTGAATAAAAATGTTGTTATGATTAAATGAACAGTTCGAGGCAAAAGAGCTCATTTCAGGCGTTAAAAATTGTACGGATTTAACATTGGACAGTAGAACATTTAATTTATTAAGCCTTTCTTGTGAAATTCTATAAACATCTGAGCCCCAAAAAACAATCTTTGTTGGTTTTTCGATACCTGGGAGAATATCATCATAAATGGAACTAAAAAAGTGTATGTCAACTAAATCATATTGTTGGCACAAACCAAGAATTATTTTTTTCCGAAACAGCCAATAAACGACAACCCTAAGTTTAGGTATTCGAATGAGAAGCTGAAGGATTTTTATTTTGAAAGATCGCTGTCCAGTAAAAGAAAAAGTTCTGGTATTAAATAAATGAGTGTCTATTTCGAAAACTTTGAGCTCTTCAACAAGTCTTAATAACAGATTTTTATTTGAATCAAACTGAAAAAGGATTAAAATTCGTTTCTTTTTCAAAATTTAGAGATAATTTCCTTTAATCCGACTTCAAGCGAGTATTTTGGTTGCCAATTCAATAATTCTTTTGCCTTTAAATTACTTCCAAGCGTTATGTCTACATCACCTTTACGCTCAAAATGGCTTTCGTAAATGAAATTCAATTTTCTTGCTGAAAGTTTTTCAATAATTCCACAAACTTCGCCAATAGAAATGGTTGTTTCCGAACATAGATTAAAAGTCTCATTTTCTACAGTTGAATTAAGCGCACAATAAATAGCTTCTACAACATCCTTGACATGAATAAAATCCCTTTTGGGATTCGGGTTTTGAATTTTTATTTCAGTTTTTCCGAATTTTATTTGTTCAAGAATCGATGAAATAACAAACTCATTTGAATGCCCTTCGCCATAAATATTGAACGGTCGAAAAATGATGAATGGAACTTTATGATCGCGAGAATAAGCTCTGCATAATTCCTCTCCCATCAACTTGGATTGCGCATATGGGTTGTGAGCTGAAACCAAATGTTCTTCTGTAGTTGGTATTTCAGCTGATTTACCATAGACATATGAACTAATATATATTATTTTTCCATTATTCTCTCTACACCACTCTAAACTTTCAATTAGTGAGCCGATATTATTAGAATAGAATACTCCTGGCTTTTCGAAAGATGTCATAACAGATGTTGTTGCAGCCAAATGAACAACGACATTTGTTTTAGTTGAATTGACTTTAACATCTTTTAATTCCGTGCCTAGTTTCAAATCTACACCTTGAAAATCAATAAGCTTTTCAGTTAGTAGTTGTTTCAACTGATTTCCTATGAAACCTTCACTACCGGTAATTATAACACTCAGTATTTGATCATTCATATGAAAACAGGTTATAAAACTTTTTTGGTTGAAATGAAGTTCGCAAACTATTTAATTGTTTACAAATAAAACCTTGATTACCCAATTTGA
>CAIUSK010000261.1 GCA_903901805.1 uncultured Flavobacteriales bacterium | reverse complement strand
GTGCCACTAGATTGTTAGCAATTAATACTAATACAATTAAAAATATTTTTTTCATTTTTTCTTTAGACTACAATTATTAGTTTTTTAATATGAAATTTCTGAAAACTTGTTTCTCTTTATTTTTTTCAAAGATACTTCTTTTTTATCCCACCCAATCCCTAGTAATTTCCCAAAATTTTCAAAACCCAATTCCAGACCAATTCTATCTTTTTAAGAAAAATGGTCTGGATTTTTTTTACAGTATTGTCCCCCCTATATACCCCCCCTTTTTTTTATTTACCGAAAAAGGCGGGGTTTCCCTAGAGGGGGCAGTCCCGGGGGACATATTCAATACCTGATTTTATTAAAGTATAATGATTTTGGTGGTAATACTACCACAGAAATATTTTCAAATATCTCACATCAGGATATTCTGACCTGGATTATCAATGTTGTTTGGCTTAGGAGACTACTACCCCCTCGACCCTTGTCAATTCTGATTAACTCCTATCCGAAGTAGGGACGAATCCGAATCCTGGTGTTGTCGATTATGTTTGGTACTGTGTATGGATTACTATTTTAAACTGTACTCATACAGGATAACAAAATAGTTGTCCAAATATTCTAGTATCTCATTGTTTTCTAGGATATTAGCCGTAATCATTAACCATATCTTAAAATGATAACAATTATGGATAAGAAAATCGCATATTATCTGAGGACTAGTCACTATCTACAAAATATCTCAACACAGGTTGACAAGGTTGAAGATGGTTGGAAGATTTACAAAGACGAGGGTATATCGGGTCGAACAGAATTTAGTATTCGACCATCGGGAAAAAAATTACTTCAAGACATCAAGGATGGTAAAATTTCATCTGTCAAAATATTAAGAATTGATCGTCTTGGTCGTAATGTTCAGGATATTTTAAATACCATCAACATCATCCATTCTTATGGTGTACCCATCAACTCATTATCCGAAGGGATAACCACACTTGATGACAAAGGTAATGTTACACCAACGACTGGTCTCCTTGTTAATGTTCTAAGTTCACTATCTGAGTTTTTTTACCACCAGAACCGTGAAAAGATGTTAATCGGAATCGAACTTGCCAAACAAAATCCTGAAAAATATAAAGGAAGATTACCGGGTTCCACCGAAGACCTCGATAAGTATATGAACAAACCGAAGACCAAGAAGATTTTAGAGATGTTGAAACAAGGGAATAGTATTCGTTCTATTGTTAGAATATTGGAATGTTCACCTAATTCAATATACAAGTTGAAAAAACTCTCACAGAATGTCTTAAATTAAGTTCAAGAGGTATTAGAATGAAAAGTTAACTGAAAGTTATTCCCCATTCAATTCATAGACTTTTAGTTTCGAAAACTCAAAAACCTTTAAGTAATCTTTGTATTTGGGATTTTCTAAATCGTTTAAATAAACCCTTGTTCTTTTGGTTTTTCTCGGAGTCTTAGTATCAATTAGTTGAATGATCTCCTCATTATTAGTTTTTTGTATAGAAATTGTAGCTTTGAACGATTTTACATTTAATGTATGACGTTTATCTAGAATTATATTGGTATACATTTCTAGTTCTCCATCTTCTATTAGACCAGTTCGGTATAACGTGCGTTTACTCAACAAAAAACTATGACTATCAATTTTGAACTTAACTCTAATTACTGAATAACTTGAGTTGTGAAGTAAAATATCAACTTTATCTACGAAGAGATTGATGTACTTTTTCAACAATTCTTTAGACCCCTCAATGGTTCTCAGATTATTTATTATTGATTCATACTGATTATCCTCATTTTTATTTTTAACTGAAAGGTTGACCTTAATTCTTGAAATCTCATTATCAATACTCCCCTTTTCTTTATC
>CAIUSK010000260.1 GCA_903901805.1 uncultured Flavobacteriales bacterium | reverse complement strand
GTTGTCGATACGGGAGAAGTTGCACGTACCGGTGGGCTGGTGCTCCTCGGGCTTGAGGGCGAACGAGTAAGAGTAGATACCGGGGTAAGGGGTGCCGCTGTGGTGCATGAAGGGCTCAACCTGGTTGAAGTACTTGCCGGACTGATCCTTGAAGCGATCCTGGCCGTTGAGGATGACGCGGAAAGAGGCAAGAGGACCAACCTCGCGAACCACGGCTCCGCTGGGGGTACCGTCCTCCGTAAGAGTGGTATTTTGCAGAAAGAAAATTTAAAAAAGAAAATCCTAAAAATGAGGTTTGATTTTTCCTTCTAAAACAGATAAAGGAAAAGCACCACTTTCTCGCCAGATTTTCTCGCCAGACTTAAAAAGAATAAAGGTTGGAACTCCTTGTACTCTGTATTGCGCTGCTATTGCTTTGTTTTTATCTACATCAATCTTTAAAATTCTGATTTTTTCTCCGTATCGCTCTTTTAATTTATCTAAAATAGGATGCATCGTTTTACAGGGTCCACACCATGTTGCGTAAAAATCAACTAGGGTAGGAATATTGGATTGGATTATTTGATTAAAATTACTCATAATACGAAGTTAAGATTTTCTGTATTTTTACTTTGTAACCAATGATACAATAGTTGTATTTTTTTATCCAGTTAACCTTTTTTTAATTTCTTTTACCGAATAGCAAACATTATTCTTGCTAGGCTTGTTTTGAGAGAATGAAAACATTCTTATTTATTGGAGCCAATTCTGATATGGCTATTGAAGCTCGGAAATTATTGGAAATGCAAGGTGACAAAGTCATTTCAATTTCTCGTTCTGAAAATACTTATTTCCCTGATTTTATTGAAGGAAACGCAGTTTTAAATGAATTACCTGAAATCGAATCTACGTTTGATGGTTTGGTTTATTTCCCGGGAAGTATTACGCTAAAACCTTTTCGTTCGATGAAGTCTACTGATTTCCAAACTGAATTCGAAATAAATGTTTTAGGAGCTATAAACGCTTTACAAAAATATTCAAGTCGCATGAACGAAGGTGCAAGTGTAGTATTGTTTAGTACTGTGGCGGTTCAGGTGGGAATGCCTTTTCATAGTGCAGTTTCCATGGCTAAAGGAGCTGTGGAAGGATTGACAAGAGCCCTAGCGGCAGAATTTGCTCCAAAAATTAGAGTGAATTGTATCGCTCCTTCATTGACGCATACTAAAATGGCTGAAAAGTTCTTGAGCACTCCTGAAAAGATTGATGCGGTAGCACAACGACATCCTTTGAAAAAAGTGGGTTCCGTAGCTGTTTTAGCAAAGTCGATTGTTTATTTATTGAGTGATTCTTCTGCGTGGATGACAGGACAAATACTGCATCTCGATGGTGGAATGTCTTCAGTGAAGGTATGAGCCACAAAGGAAATAAATCTTACCTTCCTTCAAAAGAATGTAAAGCTTGTCGAAGGGAGTTTAGCTGGAGAAAAAAGTGGGAGAAAAATTGGGATGAGGTGAAGTATTGCAGTGATACATGCCGAAAGGGGAAATCTAATTAGAACTACTTACAATAAAAACTCCCACCAAGAAGGTTGATGGGAGCGTATTTTGTTGCAAATCAACTTGAATTAAAATAGACTCAAACGAATCGTTTTTATTTCTTATGTTCAATCTGATCGTAAATACCATTCATTACAATACGAAAACCAACTTGAGGTGAAGGCAAGGTTGTTCGTTCAGGTGCGGGTAAGTAATATTCACCACTTGAATAATTTATGCAATTTTCCTCAATTCCTGCAAAAGAACCACCGAACACGATATCCGAATTTGATACCACTTCTGCTACATTACCATTCAAGTTATGAATTCCATAATTACATGGATAAAATACATCAACAGGGGCAGTTAATTCATAACCATCCAATGCGCGACTTTTTTGCAATAGAGGCAACTGGCTTCTCCTGTAAGCCGGTTCATTTGCTAATTTATTTTCATCGTAATGTTCATAATCCAAGAGCGGATTGAAGTTCATCATGTATTCCCCTCTACCATTCATATTGTATGGTCCACCCCAGCTATAACATTGTAAATTTAAACCACAAGCGCTTGCAACAAGTTGTTGTTCCATTGTAGGCAAAGAAAACTGAACACGTTCAAATTGTCGCGCTGGATCTTGATTGTATTGCTCTGATAACCAGTTGCAGAATACCGTCATAGCCTCTTTACTTATATTGACGACGGGATGATTGGGGAATTGAGACGTGTAATGATGGTATTGTATTAAATCTGTTTCAGAACTCCAATTCTCATCTTTTGGAGAAAAAGCAAATCGAATAGATGAATCAGTAATGCTTTCTAAAAATTTTAAATACAATTCATTACTTACCTCAAATTTCGACATGTAAAATGATTGATGAATTATCACCTTATTTGTATCATTGATAATTTTTCCAAAACCATTATTTTGTATTCCACCTGATGGAATATAGCATAAATTATTTTGAATAAAATCGGCATCTACTTTAAGTTTTGTGTTTGGAACCTGGTATTCTTCAATTTCGGCAAAAACACGTAATCCAACCCAACTATCTGCAACTTCAAAAGTATCGCGTGTAGAAATGACCATTTTGTGACTGCCTTTGAACCATGATCCTCCTTTGCATATCGATTTTTCGGCTACCATTTCAGCTACATTACCAGCGATATTGTATAATCCATAATTATTTGGCCAAAAGGATTTCTTTCGAACTGTAATATCTCCTCCATCATTTAAATGTCCAGCAAGTACCATGATATCTCCTTTTCCTCTCATAAAATTAGCTTGTAGCGAACCTTTATACTTTCCATTTTCTTTTCTGTAGCTTGACGTTCCCCAAGGAAAAATTGTTCCTTCAGGCAATCCGCCCCTTGCAGCTAATTCCCACTCTTCCTCAGTTGGTAGTCGAAACAGGATTTTTTTGACTTTTTTATCCTTCAGGAATATATTTCCTGTTTCCGTTAGATAGTCACAAAAATTCAAAGCTTGTTCGTAACTAACACCAACAACAGGATAATCCCTATATGCAGGATGGCGAAGGTAGTATTGGACGAATTTTTCTCTATAACCCAACTGAGATCTCCAAACAAGCGTATCAGGTATATTTTTTAAGTAATAAGCCTCGCCCTTTGTTTTTCTAATCCAATGTAAAAAGTGCAACCATTCAAAGTTGGTAACTTCAAACTGTGAAGCATATAAGTTGGTTTTTCCAATGGCAACATATTCCTTTTTTTTACCATTTATTTTAAGGTATTCAGGTTTCGGTTTTTGTTGCGCAAAGCAAGAATTGGATATTACCAAAAGGCTTACAAGGATTTTCTTCAATATAGCTATTTTTGTTCAAAACTACTAATCTTTTGTTTGTTACACTTTTAGTTCCAATAATTCATAGGAGAAGTCATTTTTAGATACAACTGCCTGGTATTTGAAAACCTGCGCTATTTGACTAGGAATAAATCTCAAAACATACCTTTCCTTGATTGTTAGTATATTATATTAGTTAACATGCTCAAAAAGTATAAATCAATCAAACTAATCCTAGGCGATCAATTAAACGAGCAGCATCCGTGGTTTAATAAAATCGATGAGAATGTGCTTTTTGTACCGATGGAGGTTCGCAGCGAAACGGATTATGTGAAACACCACATCCAGAAAGTTGTTGCGATTTTTGAATCTATGCTTAAGTTTTCCGAGGTTTTCGTTGCAAAAGGACATCAAGTAAAGTATTTCAAAATAAACGACTTAGATAATCAACAATCGTTTACGGAAAATTTTATTGCACTTGCAAAACAATTTTGTGTATGCAGCAGCCCGATGATTTTGAACAAGATTTTCAATGGATTTCAAAGCGTTTAAAAGAGCTTCGAAAAGAAAAAGGGTTCAATAATTATGAACATTTTGCATACGAGTTGGGCATGAGTCGTTCTGCTTATTGGCGCATTGAAAAAGGATCGAACTTTGAAATGAAAACCTTGTTTCGTATCTGTAAATTATTGGAAATTTCGGTTCAAGAGTTTTTTACTCAAAAATAGATAAACTAAATTTACGCGAACTAATCAGCCAAAAAATACATTGAAAGTTTAAAAATGGCTGATTAAAAAACTATAATCAGCCAAAAACAATATTTTTTCATTAATTTTGGCTGATTATATAGACTGATCATGAGAGAGATTATTGGACGATTTGAAGAAAAACTAGTTTTAGAGCGATTAAAAATGAGTGATCGCTCTGAATTTTTGGCTTTATTTGGCAGAAGACGTGTAGGCAAAACTTTTCTGGTTCGAGAATACTTCAAAAATCAATTTGCATTTTATTTAACGGGACTAGCGAATGCAACAACAGCACAACAATTACTAAATTTTGATTTACAGATAAAGCGACATAGCTCAAAGGAATATGCCCCTTCAAAAAACTGGATTGAAGCTTTTTATACGCTAACAAATTATTTGGAATCCATTGATACAAAAGAGAAAAAAGTTATTTTTATTGACGAACTTCCGTGGCTGGATACCAGAAATTCTGACTTCATTTCAGGTTTAGAGCACTTTTGGAATAATTGGGCAGATGGTCAAAAAAATATTTTCCTTATTGTTTGTGGATCAGCAGCATCATGGATGATAAACAATGTTATTCAATCCAAAGGCGGACTTCACAATAGGCTGACTGAAAGAATGAAAATACACCCATTTACCCTGAAAGAAACGGCAGAGTTTATAAAACAAAAAGGATGCAATTTCACGCCGAATCAAGTAGTTTTATTATACATGGTCATGGGAGGTGTGCCCTATTATTTAGAGGTGATTCAAAAAGGAATGAGCGTTGCGCAAGTCATTCAATCCGCATTTTTCGACATGAACTCACCTCTAAAAGATGAGTTTAAACAGTTGTATAAAGCATTGTTTAAAAAACATGAGATTTATGAAAAAACAGTTGAGGTCTTAGCAACTAAGAACAAAGGTTTTACGAGAACTGAATTGATTAATACAGGAAAATTGAGTAGCGGAGGTACAATAACAAAAGTTTTGGAGGAATTGGAAGAGAGCGGTTTTATCACATCTTATTCGAGTTTTGACAATAAAAATAAAAACACCATTTACCGATTGTCTGATTTTTACACCGCTTTTTACTTTCGATTTATCACTAAGGCACAACAAAAAAAAGAGGACAATTATTGGCTTAATATTCAAAATCAACCAATTTTCAATACTTGGAAGGGAATTGCGTTTGAGCAAGTTTGTTTATCCCACATAAAAGAAATAAAGTCAGCTTTAGGAATAAGCGGAGTGATCTCCAATCAAGATACCTGGATTGGTTCTGCAAACGATGAAAAAGTTCAAATTGATTTTTTAATAGACCGACAAGATCAAGTAATCAATCTAGTAGAATGCAAGTTTACAAATGATGAATATACCATCGATAAAGAGTATGCTGCAAATCTTAGAAGAAAACTCAGTGTATTTCAAAATTCAACAAAGACAAAAAAAGCAGTACATCTTACACTGATTACTAGTTTTGGATTGTACAAAAATGAATATTACTTAGAACTTGTTCAAAATTCACTCGAAACCGAAATTTTTTTCTAACTAAATGAATTCCATCATGATTTATAGTTAAAAAATCTCAAAACATACCTTTCCTTGCATTGTTAGTATATTATATTACCTAACATGCTCAAAAAATATAAATCAATCAAACTGATTCTGGGTGACCAATTAAATAGCGTGCATCCGTGGTTTGAAAGTGTTGATTCAAATAACTTGTTCGTGATGATGGAAGTGCGCAGTGAAACAGACTACGTAAAACATCATATTCAAAAAGTAGTGGCCATTTTTGATTCCATGAGAAATTTTGCGAATCAATTGATTGAAAATGGACATCAAGTGCATTATTTCAGAATTAACGACCCTGAAAATGAGCAATCAATAACAAAAAACGTAGCTCTTTTAGTTCAGAAGTATAATATTAGTAAACTACATTACCAATTTGCTGATGAGTATCGCGTAGATCAAGAATTGAAATCCCTCTCTGATACAATTGGAATTTCTGTCGAAGCTTTTGATACCTATCATTTTTTGACAACTAGGAATGAACTTGGGTTACTTTTTGAAGGAAAAAAGAGTTATCTCATGGAAACTTTTTATCGGTATATGCGCTTAAAACACTCCATTTTATTGGATGATTTTAAAAAGCCGATTGGAGGTAAATGGAATTATGATCAAGAAAACAGGAAGAAAGTCCCCAAAAATCACCAGATTTTAACAACGCCTTTACTCGAGAAGAATTGCGCTGATTTATTGGCTGAAATTGAAGAGGCTGGAATTCAAACTTTAGGTGAGATAGATTCAAGTTCTTTTTCTTGGACCACAACAAGGCAAGAAGCATTATCCTTGTTGGATGATTTTGTGGAAATTGCACTACCGTATTTTGGTACCTTACAGGATGCTATGACTGAAAAGCATTGGTATTTGTATCATTCACGTTTGTCTTTTGCCTTGAATGTTAAGCTGCTTAATCCTTTAGAGGTAATTCATCGCGCTGAAAAGGCTTATTCGGATTTCCCTAATCGGTATGAATTAAATCAAATTGAAGGATTCATTCGACAGATTCTCGGTTGGCGCGAATACATGCGTGGAATTTATTGGGCAAAAATGCCGGATTATGCAACATTGAATTTTTTTAATCATCAAAATCCACTGCCAAATTGGTTCTGGACAGGTGAAACGAAGATGAATTGCTTGAAACATGCAATCAAACAATCACTTGAACAAGCTTATGCCCACCACATTCAACGATTGATGATCACAGGAAATTTTGCTTTACTTGCTGGTATTCATCCAGATGAGGTTGATCAATGGTATCTTGGGATTTATATTGATGCCTTCGAGTGGGTGGAGATTACGAATACACGCGGAATGAGTCAATTTGCTGATGGAGGTATTGTCGGATCTAAACCATATGTGAGTTCGGCAAGTTATATCGATAAAATGAGCGATTATTGCCAAAATTGTCATTACAAGAAAGACCAAAAAATTGGAGAAGGAGCCTGTCCTTTCAATTCTTTGTATTGGAATTTCTATGATGCCCACCAAGAAAAATTGAAATCTAATCCAAGACTAGGAATGATGCTGAATGTTTGGAAAAAAATGGCCCCCCAACAAAAAAGTGAAATTTTACAACAAGCGTCTTATTATCTGGATAATATTGAAACATTATGAAGAAAATTGGCATCATTCTATTCACCTCAGATTTAAGACTTCACGATAACACAACCTTGCATCAGGCGATTAAAGAAAATGATTTGGTGATTCCTCTTTTTTGTTGGGATCTTGAACACATGAATCAGGGACAGTTGGGATTTCCTCGACACGGAACCATTCGAAAAGGATTTTTACATAAAGTACTTCAAGACTTACACGGTCAATTAAAACAAATTGGAGGTTATTTATTGGTGAAAAAAGGAAACCCGATTGATGTAATAACTGAGATTATCGGTGAGTTTTCCACTCATAAAGTGTATACTAAAAAACAGGTGGGAATTGAAGAAAAAAGACAAAATGATAGCATAAAAAAAATATTACTCACAAAAGGAGTTGATTTTGAGGAATACAGCACAAGCACCGTTTTTCATCCTTCTGATATGCCCTTTTCGATTTCATCCATACCCGAGGTATTCACTAAGTTTCGAAAAATTGTGGAGAAGGAAGTCGAAGTGCGCGAACTAATTCCAACTCCTACGAAAATTAACTGTCCGGTATTACCAAAAAAGTGGATTGAATCGATTGAAGAAGAAAACGTTATTTCTGACGGAAAAAGTCATTCCTTACCTGAAATGGGAGGTGAGACAAGCGCTTTACATCATCTTAATTGGTATCTTTTTGAGAAAAAAGCCATTCTTCATTACAAAGAAACGCGAAACCAACTTTTGGGACTAGAATTTTCCTCAAAACTTTCACCTTGGCTAGCCTTAGGTTGTTTATCGCCTAAATTCATTTACCATGAAGTAAAGCGTTTTGAAAATGCATTTTTAGCCAATGACTCAACCTATTGGTTAATATTTGAATTGATTTGGCGTGATTTTTTTCGGTTTTCATTTAAAAAGCATCCAATTGAATATTATCAATTACATGGAATTCTAGGACGTTCGGAGCGAAAAGAAAATCGAGATTTTGAAATTATAGAATCTTGGATTGAAGGAAAAACAGAAAATAATTTTGTGAATGCCGCCATGCTTGAGTTAAAATCTACAGGTTGGATGTCGAATCGCATGCGACAAATCGTGGCGAGTTATTTTATTTACGATTTAGACCAAGATTGGCGAGTGGGTGCAGCTTACTTTGAGTCACAGTTGATAGATTATGATGTTTCATCTAATTGGGGCAATTGGGCATACATTGCAGGAGTGGGAAATGATCCTCGCGCAGGTCGAAAATTCAATACAGACAAACAGGAAGAACAATATGATAGAGATAAACGTTATCAAAACACATGGAACATAAACTAATTTGTCATTACAGCGATTTGCCTTCACCCATGGCTTATGTGGAAGAGAAAAAGCCAGAAGCGAAAATGCTTTCGGCGAGTGACATTGATCGAATCATTGAAATGGCCTGGGAGGACCGTACTTCTTTTGATGCCATAAAACATCAGTTTGGATTGAATGAACAAGCTGTTCGAAATTTGATGAAAAAAGAACTGAAATTTAGTAGCTATCGTTTGTGGCGCGAGCGCGTTGAATGTTCAAATACGAAACATAGTAAATCGCGTGTTGCTGATATCAATCGATTTAAATGTTCTCGTCAGCGCTCAATTTCAAATAATAAAATCAGTAAGCGATGATTGGTATATCGAAAGAAAACTTCTCCACTTGGAACAAAATACCTAAAATAAATCTCATCAATAGTTGCATGGGATATAAGTCTGCCAATCTAATTGGAACTCAATCAAAGGACGGATCAACAAACTTAGCCATTTTTTCAAGTGTCACTCATTTAGGAAGTGATCCCGCATTGTTAGGTTTTATTGTAAGGCCAACTTCAGTGCCGCGACATACATATGCAAATATCAAAGAAACTGAATACTTCACTGTTAATTCCATAACTGAAACTATGATAGAAGAAGCTCATCATACTTCGGCGAATTATGCAAAAGAAATTTCCGAATTTGATAAGGCAGGTTTATCCAAGGAATACCTCGATACTATCCCCGTTCCTTTTGTTGGAGAAAGTCCACTGAAATTACTTTGTAAATATGTCAACGAATATGAAATAAAGGAAAATGGAACAATTCAAATTATTGCTTCAATTGAAAAAATATATGTTGATGAATTACTATTGCAAGACGATGGATTTATTCAGTTAGACTTAGGGAAAGTAGTTTCAATTAATGGATTAGATGGCTATTCAGTATCTCAATTAGTGAAACGACTCCCTTATGCCAGACCAATTCTTTGATGATTTGAATTTGTCTATTTATGAATCTCATTGTTACGAATTATGAAAATTGAAATTTGGAGTGATATTGTTTGTCCATTTTGCTATTTAGGAAAAAAGAAATTGGAACGGGCCATCGAAAAAGTTGGTTTGATTGATGATGCTGAAGTTATTTGGCATAGCTTTCAATTGGATCCCGAGTTTCCAAAAGATATAGCGATTCCTTCCGCACACTATTTGTCAGAAAAAAAAGGATATCCATTAAATCAAATTCAATCTATTCAACATCAATTGAGGGAGCAAGCATTGGATTATGGGATTGATTTTCAGTTTGATACAGCTCTTTCTTTTAATACAGGTAAGGTACATCAATTGTTGCATTGGGGTAACCAATTTGGAAAAACGAATGAATTGAAAGAAGTGTTCCTGAAAGCGTATTTTACAGATGGGATTGATTTGAGTATCAATCAGAATATGGCTCAATTAGTCATAAAAGTAGGGTTAGATGAAAACGAAGCATTGCTAATATTATCTAGCGAAAAATACAAGGATGAGGTTGAAGCCGATTATTATGCCGCCAGTCAAATAGGGGTGAGAGGAGTTCCATTTTTTCTGATTAATAATCAAACGGCTATTTCAGGAGCTCAGCCAGATCAAGTATTTGAACAAGTATTGCAAACTGAAATGATTAAATCAGGTATTTCAGTTAAAACTTCTACAGATGGAACGTGTTCAATAGATGGCTGTGATTAGTTTGAATACCACTTTTGTTTTAACCAAAAAGCCAAACGAACCATCAAAATTAATGCGGGTACCTCTACTAATGGACCTATTACACCCACAAAGGCTTGTCCACTGTTGATACCAAAAACTCCAATGGATACGGCTATTGCTAATTCGAAATTATTTCCTGATGCAGTAAAAGATAAGGCCACATTTTCTGCGTAATCTGCTCCTGATTTTTTTGCTAAGTAAAACATTAGGATAAACATTATTGCGAAGAAAATCACCAAAGGAATTGCAACCTGAAACACGTCCATAGGGATTGAAACAATCATTGCTCCTTTCAAGCTGAACATAATAATAATGGTAAAAAGTAAAGCTATTAAGGTAATGGGAGAAATAGCTGGAATAAATTTTCGATTTAGCCAATTTATTCCTTTTGTTTTTACAATAATTGTGCGCGAAATAACGGCTAGAAGAAATGGAATGCCAAGATAAATCCCAACCGTTAATGCAATATCAGAAAAGGCGATATCAAAAACTTGAGATTCAAATCCGAATAAAGGCAACATGATTTTCAAATAGAAATAGGCGTAGGAACTGAAGAATAAAACTTGCAGTAAGCTATTAATGCCAATTAGGCCGGCTACCAATTCACGATTGCCTTGTGCTAATTCGTTCCAAACAACAACCATAGCGATACAAGGAGCCAATCCAATGATAATCAATCCAGACATGTAAGCCGGATTATCTTTTAGAAATGTAATTGCCAACAGAAACATCAAAAAAGGTCCAAAAATCCAAGTGATAAAAAAAGACAGTGAAAGAAGTTTCGGTTTTTTTAGAATGGAATGAAGTTTTGTGAAATCAACTTTAACCAATGGTGGATACATCATTACGATTAAACCAACGGCCAAAGGGATATTGGTTGTATTGTAGGTCAATTTGTCCATGAAACTAGATACTGCTGGAATAAAGTACCCCAGTAAAACTCCTACAGCCATTGCAAGGAAAATCCATAAAGTAAGAAATCGATCCAAAAAACCTAAACGCTTTGCTTTCATATTACATTAGTTCACGTTAGAAAATACATATAGACATTCAAGTGCAATTTGGTTCGCTCTTTCTAGATATTTTTCTTCTTCCAATGGAGTTCCGTCAAACTCTTTGGGGTCATCATAGGTTGTTGAAATGTGCAGCGCAGCCTCGGGAATAAATGGACAATTCGTTTCTGCATCAGAACAAACCATAATTGCAGCAAAATCCTGTGCTGGATTCGTTGAATC
>CAIUSK010000259.1 GCA_903901805.1 uncultured Flavobacteriales bacterium | reverse complement strand
GTTGCTGATAATCTGCGCAAAGGAGCCGCAACCAATGCTGTGCAAATTGCCCATTTATTGGTTGAAAAAGGGTTGTTATAATGGCGACTAAAGTATTGATGGTTTGTTTGGGCAACATTTGTCGATCGCCCATGGCAGAAGGATTGCTGCTTCACAAAATTCAGGAACTCAACTTAGACGTTGAAACAGATTCAGCTGGAACTTCGGGAATCCACATTGGATCAAAACCCGACCATCGCATGATAGATACTGCCGCCAAATATGGTGTTGATATCAGTGATTTGCGCGCAAGGCAATTCAAGGCAAGTGATTTGGAAACATTTGATTATGTTTTTGCTATGGACAAAGAAAATCAACGGAACATGCTAGCGCTCGCAAAAAATGAAACGCAACGAAATAAAGTAAAATTGTTCTTAGAGCAAGTTAATTACCCAGAACTATCAGAAGTTCCCGACCCTTACTATGGCGACCAAGCAGAATTTGAATTCGTTTTTAACCTGCTTGACGAAGCAACCGATACATTTATTGAAACACTCAAAAAACTATGAAAAGAGCAAACGTTTACCTAATTCCAAATACCCTTGGCGGTGAATCATTGTCGGATATTATACCTGCAGATGTTTCAGCCATTGCCATCTCCCTTCGTACGTTTTTTGTAGAAGAAATTCGCTCTGCACGTCGTTTATTACGAAAAATGGATCGTGAATTCCCAATTGATGATTGTACGTTTCATATCATGGGAAAATCAATCAAAGAAAAACTGCCCATAATACTGTTAGATTTATCCAAACGTGGCGAAAATTGCGGTGTAATTTCCGAGGCAGGTTGTCCAGCTGTGGCTGATCCTGGCGCTGAAATTGTTTCATTAGCACATGATATGAATATGGAAATTGTACCCTTAGTTGGGCCTTCCTCTATCCTACTCGCTTTAATGGCAAGTGGATTTTCTGGACAGCAATTTACCTTTCATGGATACTTGCCGCGCGAAAGACGCGATCGTATCAAAAAATTGAAGGACATGGAAGCAGATGCTTTTCGCAATGGAAGAACACATATTTTCATGGACACCCCTTTCCGAAATATGCATGTATTGGAAGATATGGTAAACGAATTATCGGACGCAACACCTTTATGTATTGGATACAACTTAACCCTACACGGTGCTTATGTAAAAACACTTTCGGTGGGAGAATGGAAACAAAGAGCCGTGGATATCGCTAAAAAACCAGCTATGTTTCTAATTGGAACGAAGCGCTAATTATTCAGAAAACGATTCCATTTCGTTAACGTTTCTTAGAAAAACAGTGTAGTTTTATTCGTTACATTTGCCTATGATTAGTTTGCGCAAGCATACCCCAAGATGGGTTATCGTATTACTTGATTTGTTGTTAAACATTTCTGCGCTTGCTTTTGCGTATTTGATTCGCTTTGATTTGAAGGCGGAATATAGCCAAATACAAGAGGAATGGAACGTATTATCTAAGTCTATCTTATTTTACATCATCGTAAAATTCGCTGTATTTCAATTGTTTCGGATTCAAAAAGGATTGGTTCGTTATACCTCTACGGAAGATTTAAGACGAATATTCCTTGCCATTGCCACCACCACCTTGATTTTCACTATTGCCAGTATTGTGCGGGCTAAATTTATGGATGGTGTTTACTTATTTCCAACCTCCATTCTAATCATGGAATTCATTGTAAGTTTTGCCTTTACGGTTGGAAGCAGATTCATTGTTAAGTTAATTTACCTGGAGGCTACGAAAGATAAGTCTGAGAAGGTAAATGTTGTTGTATACGGGGCTGGGGTTTCCGGATTGATCACCAAACGAACCATTTCCAAAGACAGATTAATCAACCAGAAAATCATTGGGTTTCTTGACGATAATAAAAAATTACACAATACTCGGTTAGAGGGAACACGCATTTATTCTCCCGATAAGTTGGAAGATCTGGCACGTGAGTTTGAGATAAAAACCCTGATTATTGCCATACAAAACCCAGATACAGAAAGTATCAATCGCGTGGTAGAAAAATGCTTGAATCTGGGCATCGAAGTTCAAAAAGTGCCGCGACCGCGCAGTTGGATCAATGGTGAATTTTCTTCGAAACAACTTTCCAAAATCAATATTGAAGATTTATTAGGACGCAAGCCTATTCAATTGGACCAAGCTAAAATTTCATCGGAATTAAAAGGAAAAGTAATTTTGGTTACTGGTGCGGCTGGTTCTATAGGTAGCGGATTGGTGAAGCAAATTGGAAACTACGAACCAAAAAACATCATTTTACTCGATCAAGCCGAATCAGCATTGTATGATTTGCAGCAGGATTTACACGCAAAAGGCACTGTTTTTCCATTCGAAATTGTAATTGGTGATATTCGAAATTACGATCGATTAAAGCGCGTATTTGATTTCTACCAACCGGAATTTGTATTTCACGCCGCGGCATATAAGCATGTTCCATTGATGGAAAATAATCCATCAGAAGCTGTTTTGACTAATGTAAAAGGAACCAAAAACCTAGTTGACTTATCGCTGGAGTTTGGTGTGCATAAGTTTGTGATGATCTCAACTGACAAAGCAGTGAATCCGACCAATGTGATGGGTGCTTCCAAACGCGTAGCGGAAATCTATGCACAAACGAAAAACAACCTTGGAAAAACGAAGTTCGTAACCACTCGTTTTGGAAATGTGCTGGGCTCAAACGGCTCGGTAATTCCACTTTTTCAAAAACAAATTGAACAAGGAGGACCTTTAACTATTACGGACGAGCGCATCACCCGTTTTTTCATGACCATTCCGGAGGCATGTCAATTAGTTTTAGAGGCAGGTTCTATGGGGCAAGGTGGCGAAATCTTTGTGTTTGACATGGGGAAATCGGTTAAGATATTAGATCTTGCTAAAAAAATGATTCAATTATCCGGTCTAGAAATCGGCAAAGACATTGAAATCAAAGTTACCGGATTGCGCCCCGGGGAGAAATTGTACGAAGAACTGTTGGCCTCGGAAGAAAACACCATTCCAACGCACAATCCGCAAATCCTGATAGCGAAAACAAAGGATAACGATGAAGAAAAACTTCACGCCATTGAAGAGTTGATTCACCTTTTTGAGATGCAACAAAATGACCAAATTGTTCGGAAAATGAAAGCAATTGTACCCGAATACATCAGCAACAATTCCGAATTTGAAAAACTAGACACCAAATGATTTCTCCTGCAACCATTCAAGTACGTTTTGCCGATTTAGATGTAATGGGGCATGTAAATAATTCCGTTTACCTCAGTTATTTTGAAATGACACGCGTGCATTACTTCAAAGAATTGGTAGGTGCCAATTGGGACTGGCGCAAGGAAGGTGTTTTATTGGTTCGCAATGAAATTGATTATGTAAAGCCAATTCTTTTAAACGATGTGCCTCAGATACACATGACCTTGGAGAAAATTGGCGAAAAAAGCATCTCTTTATTATACGAAATTAAAATCAATGAAGAAGTTTACACCAAAGGAAGATCGGTTTTAGTTTGTTTCAACGCGGATGAAGGAAAAACCATTCCTGTGCCGGTAGCAATGGCAGAAGCGTT
>CAIUSK010000258.1 GCA_903901805.1 uncultured Flavobacteriales bacterium | reverse complement strand
TGCACAAAATAAAAGGATTCTTCATCGGATAGTCCATTATTAATGGAACTTTCTTTTTGTTTTTGAATGGAATTCCATCCGGTATGCGGAACCTTGAACATAAATGTGTCTGATACCGAAAATGGAATCACCTCTGCATCAAACCATCCAAGTCCCTTAATGTCTCCTTCTTTACTCGAACGTGCCATTAATTGCATTCCTAAACAAATTCCTAAAACGGGAGTTTTTTTGACTAGAACAGCTTCATTTAGTGATTCAATGAGATTCAATTCTTTCAGGTTTTGCATGGCTTTTCCAAAATGCCCCACCCCGGGAAGAATAATGCGATCAGCACTCAAGATACCATCAGCTTTTGAGGAAATGCAATATGAAAAACCTAGAAGTTTCATTTTTCTGGCAACAGAATGAATGTTCCCCATTCCATAATCTACTATTACAATTTTCACAAGGTAAAAGTACGAGCTTAAATTTAATCTTGCAATTTGCTGAGAAAGTTTGCCATTAATTGATTTGATATTACATTTACATTTCAATAATTAAGTATGTATCGACCTCGAATTATTCCCGTTTTGTTGCTGAAAAATTTGGGGTTAGTAAAATCTATCCGATTTAAGGACTATAAATACATCGGAGACCCTATTAATGCAGTGAAAATATTCAATGAACTGAAGGCGGATGAATTGGTTTTTTTAGATATTGAAGCAACAAAACAAAACAGATTGATTTCGTTGGATTTTGTGCGAGATGTGGGAGAGGAAGCGAATATGCCTTTTGCAGTGGGAGGTGGCGTTTCATCATTGGAAGATATTCAAAAATTAATTCAAGCAGGAGCTGAAAAGGTGATTATTAATTCAGCTGCCTTGAATCCTGGTTTTATTGAGGAGGCAACAAAAGAGTTTGGTTCTTCTACTATATCAGTCTGCATAGATTACAAAAAGAAACTGTTTGGTGGAATAAAGACTTGGATTCATTCAGGTGTTAAAAGTACCAATTTCTCACCTGTTGATTTTGCTCGAATGATGCAAGAGGCAGGTGCAGGCGAACTAATAATACAATCTATTGAAAGGGATGGAACGATGGGGGGGTATGACTTGGATTTACTAAAGTCAATATCTCAATCTGTTGCAATTCCCGTTGTTGCTTTAGGTGGAGCAGGAAAAATAGAACATCTTTCTCTCGCGATTAATGAGGCACATATAAACGGTTTAGCAGCAGGAAGTATGTTTGTCTATCAAGGATCCAATCGTGGTGTTTTAATAAATTATCCTGATAAGAAGGAAAAACAAGATGTTTTCCGCTAAAAAAGTGTTGTAAAAGAATTGTTTTAAATTATTTTCACATTACTTTTGCACAGTGAATAATCATGAATATCAGATATGTACGCGTTGCGTAATGGATACAACAGATCCTGATATTCACTTCGATGACAATGGAGTTTGTAATCATTGTACGGATTTTCTGAGTATCAGATCACATTATAATTACAAAGGGGCAGAAACGGATAAAAATTTCCTTTCACTAATTCAGCAAATAAAACAAGCAGGGAAAGGTAAAAAATACGATTGTATTGTTGGTTTGAGCGGTGGCATCGATAGTTCATATGTTGCATTTATTGCAAAAAGAGAAGGCTTGAGAGTACTTGGAGTGCACCTTGATAATGGATGGAATTCAGAAGAAGCAGTATTGAACATTAGAAACATAGCTCGAATTTTAGGTATTGACTATGAAAGCTATGTATTGGATTGGGAAGAATTTAAAGAAATACAATTGGCATTTCTAAAAGCCTCAGTTCCAGAAGCAGATACACCAACAGATATTGCAATTTTATCCGCCTTACACAAAGTCGCAGCTAAATATGGAGTAAAGCATATTATTAGTGGCGGTAATTTTGCTACTGAGGGGATATTACCTAAATCTTGGCATTATAACGCGAAAGATTTGACTTATTTTAAACACATACACAAGAAATTCGGAAAAGGAAAGATTAAGTTTTTTCCACTATTTGGCTTCCGAACGGAGATGTATTATAAGTTTATTAAAGGTATTAAAATGACTTATTTACTGAATTTTGTTCCGTATAATAAAGATTCAGCTATTGAGGTATTAACCAAAGAGTTGGATTGGAAAAATTATGGAGGGAAACATTATGAATCAAAATATACTGGTTTCATCCAGTCATTCTATTTGGTTAATAAGTTTAATTTAGATTATCGCAGAGCAACTCTTTCCAGTCAGATCTGTGTGGGTTCTATTTCTCGAGACGAAGCACTGGAAATTTTAAAATCACCCTCATTTAATGAAGTTACCGTTGAAAAAGAAATGGAATATATTTCTAAAAAATTAGGTGTTTCACTTGCTGAATTCAAATCCATTATTCATCTTCCTGGTCAATGGTACAAGGATTATCCGAATGATGAAAAATGGTTGGGGTATATTTATGACACCTATCGTAAATTATTTAAAAAAGAAAAACTAGGAAGTTTTTAATAACCTGCTAAGGCATTCAACACTGATTCCATTAAAGGTACAATTTCATATTTGGCACAAGTAAAATTGTGTATTGATATGGAAAAGGCAATATTCTTTCCATTTTGAGAATTTACAAATCCTGAATATGCTTTAACGCGGGTTAATGTTCCACTTTTTGCTTTGATTTTCCCTTGCCCCATCTGTCCTGCACAAACAGACGATAATGTCCCAGAAATTCCAGCAACTGGCAAACTGCTTAAAAATGTTAAATAGTATTTACTTTTATAAATATAATTGAGCATTTCAACATAATGAGAGGAGCTCATGGCATTGTTTCTGGACAATCCACTTCCGTCCTTAATGAATAGCCCTTTTGTATTTATTTTCTTCGCCCAAAAACTTTCGATTTGTTGTAGCCCATTATCTGTAGTACCTAATCCAGTTTTTTCATATCCAATTAGGTTCACCAATCCTTCAGCAAAAAAATTAACGCTATGCATATTGGTTTTTTTAATTATGTCTAATAGTGGGGTTCCTAAATGCGTATAAACAAGTTTTAAACTTGCATAATTGGGTGACTTCAGATCTTCTTTCCGAACTGATTTGGCGGAATTAACTTTAATTCCACGTTTGACAAGATAGTTTTTTAAAACAATGGCAAATTGAAATTCAGGGTCTGGCATAGCACTTTTTACTTGAAAACTAGATTGGTAGGCAGGAAGTTGTCCTTTACCAAAGCGATCATAGGAATAGGGTCCCCCGTATAAATAGGCATTGTCAACCGAGTTCCCGGATGCTTTGATATAATTATGAAAAGTTAAGCCAGGAAGTTCAGGGAATGTCTTTGTCAAAGTACATATTGACCCAGCCGCACCTGTTTTAAAATAGTAATTCATAATATTATCGTAAAAGCAAATTCCACTGGGAGGAGCACCGTACGTATTTCCATGATCTGACCATGCCCAACCATCTGGCGCCCCATCATAACCAAATTCGCTTCCGTCGGCGATTATTGCACCAGTTATTTCCTTGATCCCCATTTTCATTAAGGTGTCTGCCCATTGGTTTAAGAACTCTAATTCAAGACCATCCGTTGTGAAATATTTACTTCCCAATGAAATGTCGCCACCACCACGCACCCACAAATCGCCCTTCAAGATGCTATCTGCAGAAATACTTCCGTCTATGTATAACCGTGTTTTAGCTTGGTAATTTGGTCCAAGCATTTCTAATGCTGTGAAGGTTGAAAACAATTTAGCATTTGATGCACTGGCTTGACTAGTTTTGTGATTCCATTTTGCCAAAGTGTCTTTTGAGTCTAGATCGACAGCAAAAAAAGTAAGTGTTGCATTTTCAAGTTGCGGATTTTTTACAAGTTGTTCCAATTTTTCTTGAATTTTGTTTTGTCCAAGTACATAATTGGTAAGAATTACAATAACAAAAAATACGTAACTTCGCATGGATTAAATTTTATTACAAAAT
>CAIUSK010000257.1 GCA_903901805.1 uncultured Flavobacteriales bacterium | reverse complement strand
ATTCGGCTAAAAAGAAAAATGGGGTAATAATAATCACAAGAATAAACATCAATTTGATTGTTGTAATGATGTTTTGAAACAAGCCACCAGTTACAACACCGCCTAACTGAATCAAAGTGACCAACATAATAAGCGAAATTGCAACAACTTTGGGTACATATGCCGGTAAATTGGATCCCAGCATTTCATTCATTATGGGCATTAAATAATCTCCTGATGCTAATGCTAGCGCTGCAATTGCAGCAGAGAATCCAACAATAATGGAAACCCAACCACTTGCAAAACCCACTATGGGATGGTAAATTTTTGATAAAAACGTATATTCTCCTCCTGATTCCCTAAATGTTGTTGCAACCTCTGCATAGGCCGTGGCTCCGCACAACGCAAATACACCACCAATCAACCAAATAAACATTATTGCAAATGGATCTGGTATTCCGATGGGCGGATTCATGACTTGAAATCCGATAGATGTAAAAATTCCGGTTCCAATCATGTTAGCGATAACCATATTTGTGGCTACGCTTCTTGAATATTTTTTAAAAGTCATGTGTTATTTTTTGATCGCAACCATTTCATTTTGATTTCCGGAATTCCAATGGTAACCTAATGAAAACGGTAATTTAGCAACAAATTGAGTTGAATTATAAGCATCAGCTAAGTCTTTCTGAAATAAATTGGCGCTAAAGTCTTTGATGGGTTTTTCATATGCACCGTGCAATTCAATTTTGAATTTTGCTTTGTCAAAATATATATATGGAATGCCAGTATCATCTTGAACAAGATAAAGAGCTTTTTCTAATACAGTTGACCGAATGGTTGAGAATGTGGCATAGTGCATTAAATAGGATGCTGATTTTACAAAACAATTTGAGGGAGGGATATTTTTTAACACACCTGCTAATCCTTTGTCTTTTTCAATTCCGGTATCGGAAATATCACACGAATAATAAGTCAATGTTTTTGGTTCACCCGTCACTTTGTTTCCAAAAGTTATTCGCACAGCTTTTGCCGTTGATGCACCAATTTTGAATGGTAAAAATGTCTTTTTCCCCGTTTCATCTACCTGAACTTCTTCCACGTTCATTATAGTATGACCAGTTTTAGAAACAGACCAGAGTAGAATAGGAAGCATTCCATTTACGGGAGATTGTTTGGTGTCCTTTACCATGTTCATTGTAATGAAGTAGCTTTTCGCATAGATATCTCTTAAAATAAAGTCAACTGCTTCTATGTATTCTTTACTTTGTATTTTGTCCATTTTTTTAAAATCAGGAATAGAACCCACAGATTCTTGAGCCATCATAACGTAATGATTGGCGTTGGGGTAAAGAGAATTTACATGTAAAAAATCACCTCCCGAAAAGGGATAAAAAACGGATGTTGTATCGGATTTTGAATTTCGTTTGAAATTTGCTGCATTCCAATTGGTGATTGGGGTTAACCTGGATTTTCCGATTTCCGTTAATTTTTGATTAAGTGTTTTTGTGAATGAATTATAGTAGTTGGCATCTACATTTGCCGGAACTCCATCATAATTACCACAAATTACTCGTGCAAACTCATCGAATATCGGATCTGCCGTAACCGGTACTGCAGGTTTTGATTCTGATGCGTTTTGGGAACTATTTATTGTTCCAGCTTTTTGATCATTACAGCTATAAAATAAACCAGCTAGTAAAACAGTGCTTACAAGTAAATTCTTTATT
>CAIUSK010000256.1 GCA_903901805.1 uncultured Flavobacteriales bacterium | reverse complement strand
ACCTCGCTATATCAATGATAGTAGTACATTGTGGTGGAGACCCTAAGCTATTTTTTAAAACATAAAAAATGGCCGGAATTTCTTCCGACCATGAGTGCCCTAACGGAGCCTTTTAATTATGCAAGAATTTTGATTTTTCTTATTCAGCAACTACTTCAAATGAAAAACTTTGTTTCACACCTTTAAATAAATTTGCTTCAGCAGTATACGATCCAACTTCTTTAATTGGTTCATTTTTAATACTGATAGATCTTCTATCAATTTCAAATCCAGCTTTTTTCAATGCTTCAGATAATTGAACTGTGTTAACAGAACCGAAAATCTTTCCATTTTCTCCAGCTTTCGTGAAGATAGAAACCTTTAGGTCGGCTAATTTGGCTGCCATTTCTTGGGCTTCAGCTGCCATCTTAGTTTCTTTATGTGCTTTTTGACGCATAATTTCTTCGTGCGCTTTTTTCGCAGAAGCCGTTGCCAAAATAGCATATCCTTGAGGAATTAAGAAATTTCTTCCATATCCTGGCTTAACAGACACGATTTCATTCGCGTAACCAAGCTTGTCTACATTTTTCTTTAAGATTACTTCCATGACTTCTAGTATTATTTTAATAAATCAGCTACATAAGGCATAAGAGCCAAATGACGTGCACGTTTAATGGCTTGACTAACTCTCTTCTGATATTTAGCAGAAGTTCCTGTTAAACGACGAGGCAAAATTTTACCTTGCTCATTCACCAATTTCAATAAGTAATCAGCATCCTTGTAATCAATAAATTTTATTCCACTTTTTTTGAAGCGGCAATATTTTTCCCTTTTAATATCAATGTTAATTGGGGTTAGGTATCTAATATCGTTTGACATATCTACAATTTTAAGAAATTAACAATTAATTAAGCTTCAGCTTTTTTGTAACCCAAACGTACTTTACGTTTTTCGGCATAGGTAGCATGATGATCATCCATTCTAACGGTCAAGAAACGTATTACACGCTCATCTCGCTTCATCATTAATTCAAAATCTGCTATCAATGTACCAGGTGCGCTGAACTCAATCAGGAAATAAAACCCTGTTGATTTCTTTTGGATTGGATAGGCTAATTTGCGGAGGCCCCAATTTTCTATGTGCTGGACTTTACCGCCGAGAGACTTAATCTCGTTCTCTACTTTTTGCACTGCTTCCTTTGCCTGATCATCAGACAAAACGGGAGTTAAAATGAAAACAGTTTCGTATAAATTCATAATAAAAATAATTAAGGGTGCAAAGGTACGCCTTTTATTCTAAAAACCAAGAATTACCAACAGTTTTGTTGTTGTAAATACCCTTATTTGATTTACTTTATCGAATTAATGTGATATGTCCGTGAAAAACTTCTGAATCTCCGCCAAAATCATTGATCGTTAATCGATAAAAATATACTCCTGATACAGCCCCTACTCCACCCGTTGTCCTACCATCCCAGCCTCCAGTAATTTCATTAAATTCATAAATAACAGCTCCCCAACGATTTAGAATGAGACATTCAATATTCTCAACACATTTTGTATTAATTTTCCATATATCATTTGTTTCATCTTCATTAGCCGTTAATACATTGGGTATGAAAATATAAGGGATCCCAGCTGTCATAACCAAATTTTCATTTTGGGTTAAGGTGCAACCGTTGGCATCAGTTACAGAAATCACATATTGACCTAAACTTAAGTTACTTAACGTATCACCTGAAAGAATTGATGAATTGTTTATCAAATATTGATAAGGAGCACTACCGCCTATTGTGCCATTAATTACCAAACTTCCATTTGACAACCCACAATTTGGATTGATTTGACTTGCTTGAATCAGGGAAGGTCCTGCGAATATCGGAACTGAAATTGTTTCTTGATAGGAGCAATTATTGTTGTCAAGAACCGTGATAATATATGAACCCTGTGCTAAACTATCAAAAACAATATTTGGGGAATACACTCCATTTCCTAATGCATAGGTGTAAGGTGCAATACCTCCAATTGTTGAAACAACTGCAATTTCGCCTGTGTTTTCATCACATTGTGTAGCCGTAATATTAGCGATTATATCCGTTGGTGCATTTGTTGTTGAAACAGTGATCAACGTATCATTCGTGCAAATGCCATCCGTGTATGAAACTAAATAGGAACCAGCAGGTAGATTAGCCGCACTATCAATGGTGGAATTTATGCCGGTTGGCCATGTATATGTATAGGTGCCGATTGGAAAAACATCGATAGCTATTGCCCCATTTGATAGTTGACAAGTGGAATTATACACCGTGGAAGCTGAAGTTAAACCTACACTTGGTAATATTGTTATGGTTGTGTCGAAGGCACAAACATTATCCGTTATAGATATTTGATAAGACCCGGCAGCTAAATTTGTTGCCGAATCTGCAACGGAAACATTCGGCAACCACGAATAAACATAATTACCAGCAGGAGTTAGATTAAAAAATATGGATCCATTATTTTCACCACAAGTAGTTTGTACTGATTGAGCAGAAACTGAAAAAGGAATCGGATTTTGAAGCACAATTACTGTATCTAATGAACAAAATCCTTGCGAAATGGAAATCGTGTACGTTCCTTGCGGTAAATTACTAGCAGAATTTGAGGTAGAAACATTTGGCAACCAAGTATAGGAATAATTTGGATCAAAAGGATCTATTGTTATTGAACCATTTGATTGTTGGCAGCCCGGATTCTGAACTATAGTTGAAAGATTAAAAGGATTTGTTATAACATTTACAGTGTATGTTTCTTGGCAATTATT
>CAIUSK010000255.1 GCA_903901805.1 uncultured Flavobacteriales bacterium | reverse complement strand
TATTCGATTAAAAAACCATAGTTATTTTATGGCTTGTGGATTTTGTCCTCAAATTTCTTCGACGAGAGAAATTCCCCATCCAATTATTTTCACTTTTCTCAAAAATGCGCTTTTGAAAAGAAACCTGGTGAGTTAAAATAATGCCCTTAGTTCCATTCCTCCAGTATGTATTATTTTAGATTCTCCTGATTTTCTACCTGAATACTGAATAGACAGTTGAAGATTCTTAGAAAGTACACGTTGGTAACTTAAGCTCCAAACGTAATTCTCACCAATTCTTAAACCTTCCATCATTTCGTAGGCAATAGCACTGTTTATTACTCCTTGGAATGTTATCAATACGGTTTTAATGTCTGCTAATAAACTACCTTTTTGAGATTCATTGTATTTTGCATTGATTGAAAATTCGTTCGATCTACTAATTTCATTACCTAGCGAAGGTGAATTCCATTTTTGATTCAATTGATAAACTCCACCTATCCGAAATGTTGTAGTTGGTTGGTATGAAAAGTCGATTATGCCCGATCTCTGTATGATTTCATAATTTCTATTAATTGTATAATCTATTTGCGAAACCTTAAGTCCAGAACTGAACTTATTTAATATAGTTAGTGTTTTTGTAATATTCCATCTCGTGACCAATTCGTGCGTACGATTTTTTTTAGAATCAAAACCCGATGCAAGCAAAGACTTGGATCTATTATCTTGAAAGTTATATTCCATTCCAAAAACAGTAGAATTGCGATTAAAATAAACGGAATTTCGAATGCTTGAGGTTGCTGAAATTAGATTTGTGTCTCTAATCTCCACCTGAAAAGGATTAAATAAATCACTATTATTGGCATTCGCAGTCTTTTTCATAACACGCATACGAAATTGATTTGAAAGTTTTCCAACGTGTTTCAATATCCCCTCTTTTTTGGTTAATAGTCGCTCTGGTCGAATGAATACACTTCCGTTAAACTCATTAGAATACGTTTTAGAGTAAGTTGAACTAGGTATAAATATGCGAATATAACTCGCTTGATCTATGAATTGGGCAATTTCAAATTCATTTAAATCTTCGATTCCATCTCCGTCATAATCAATCCAGGTATAGATTCCTTGTCCATCATTTACCTTTAAGTAAATAAAATCTTTTTGCTGTTCTAATCCTGAACCTATTTCATAAAATGTACTTAACGTTATTGAATTTTGTAAAAGTTTCGAATTATATTCTAATCGACCAATTAGAGTGTTTTCTGGTTTTTGCGCTAGTAAAGTACTATCCAAAATCTTTAAACTCCTTAAACCTGAAATAAATGCTAATTGATTATTCTTACTTTTCTTTAAATCAATCTCAACGGATGCTGTTGTTGCTTTTGCTGCAGCCTGCAATGAATTTGATTTTGGTCTCCAATCGTATCTCTCTCTATATATAACTTTATAACCCATTTTTGATGAATCTGCTTTGTTGATGGCGAATTGATAATCGTAAAATTGATAACTTGAATTATTCAATATTGAACCAGGGCTTAGAAATAGATTTTTTTCGTGATCGTCTTTGAAACTTACTTGAAATGTCCCAATGTTTTTTGTGATTGTTGCTCGATGGCGTAAAAAGTTACTTTTTGAAAGTGAATTCGAATTTAAATAACTACCATCCCAATTGAATCCCCAACCTTTATACTTCCAATTTCCTTCTGAATTAAGTCTATTTCCCTGGAATTGATTTCCAATTGAAAGGTGTTGTAAGTCTAGTTTTATAATTCCATTTTTTCTACTATTAATGGCGTTTTCAAAAGTGAAAATAGATTGATTACCACTATAATTCATGTTTCTAATATTCCAATCACGATCAAATTCTACTTTCCTAAATTGCTCAATGGGTTCAAACGAATAACTCAAATACTCCAGATTGATTGCATTTTCATATTGAATCAATTGGGTTGTATCCTTTGTTAAATTAAATTTATTCTTCCAATTTATCTTCCCTGCGAAACCTTTATTGTTGTCATTACCTATAGTCGAAAATGTATTAATATCAGCATTTGAAATGGCTAATTCTGAAAAAATAGTAGATCTTTTGGAAAGAGCACATTGAATACCTGATGAAATAAATTGTTTTTTCTTGGGGGTAGCTATCAACCTTGCGGGAGTATAATCGCCTTGTGATACTCCCGCAATCGGTGTAACCCATTTATATATTTTCCCAAAAGCAATTTGTTGATCAAATTGATAGTCACCCATATTAGGCCCAACGTATATAAAAGTAGCTGTGTATTTTGCTGAATCTATATTATTAGAAAAAACAAGAACAGAATCAAAACCGAGTGAATCTATAAGCTTATAATGAATTTGATTGGGTGAATAACCAACTGAATCAATACTTGAAAGCCGAGCTAAACTGAGGTCATCGCCTATGGTAGCTAAAAAACTTTTCTGACCCATAGTTAGCTTTTGCTGCAAACTTTGGGTTTTTGCGTCTTGTTCTGAATATACATTGAGCCAAAATTTTACTTTTTTTGATTGGTACGTAGTTGACGATTGAACCAATGAACGCGCATAATTTTGATCTGAATATTGAAATTCAACAACAATTCTTGAGTCTTTGGTTATTAAATTTCGTGAGGTAAAAATCACTTCAGATGTATTGTAATCTATCGTATAATCAAACTCTTGTCCTCTCTCAAGTGATTTTCCGTCAATAAATACACGTTCTGTCCCAGCTAAAACAATGATAAAAGGCTCATTTTCAGAGCCCTTTAATCGATATGGCCCCTGATTAGATTCAACTCCTTGAATAATTTGTCGATTGAATTTACCTTTAGATAATGCTCCACTAATTTGGGTAAACCAAACATTTTTATTTTTTGTTCGAAAGGTATTTGTACTTGTTAACCCTTGTGCTCGTTTACGATAATTCAAAAAATACCCTTCTGGTTTATTCAACCAAAAATCTCCGGCAATTACCTTGAAATCATCTGAATACACCTGAATAAACAATTGATCAAATTCCTGTAATTTATTGGTCGTTCCATCCGGTTGAATAGGTATGTTCGCATCTGAAACAGAAGCTAATAACTTTAATTTAGGTGATATTTGACCTGATAACTCTAAATTCAACGATGAATTAATTCCTAAATCTTGGTTATTTCCAAAAGAAACACCACGCGAAATACTTCCTTGTTTATTGATTTCTGAACCACCAAAAACATCATCAACGGAATACATTTGTTGAATCATGAAACGTTCTCGTTCGCTTTCAACGCCATTGAATATAATAGATAAATCTCTTTTTTTGTAGGGTTGGGAAATGTCAAAGGAGAAAACACGGTAATTAAGAACCACTGAATCACAAATAATGGATTGTAATTGTATAGTTGACTTAGCGAAATCAAACACATACTTTTCAGCAGAAATCACGCTACCGTTGCAAGAAACGGTAAATGAAGAGGGATAAACACTTAGCGTATCAAAATCTATTAATTCCTCGCTTGATTTGATTTTTAGGGTACGAAATGTTGTAGTTTGACCAATCGTAAATTGAACAAACAATGCGAAAATAAAAGAAATAACGACATGTCTAAAAAACATACGTACGAAGATACAACCTTAGTTTGAACAGTATTAAACTCATTTTATTTTATTTGAATTGTTTATTAAAGTCATTTATTAGTATTTTTACCAGTAACCAATAGCATATACTCAAATCAAATATGGTTTCTTTGAAGAAAAGCACTTTTATTTTATGTTTTTTATTTAGCTACTTAAGCACAAATTTTTTTGCACATAATTCTTATTTTGCCTTTGCCGAAATAGAATATAAAGAAAAGGAATCTAAAATTGAAGCTACCCTCGTATTAACAGCGCATGATTTTGAAGAATTCTTAAAAAATTCCAATCGAATTAGTTCCACGTTAGAAAATGCTTTATCAGATTCTGTCGAGTCAGAAATTATTTTAACTGAAATAAATCAACATTTTGCCATTTCTTCTGGTTTAATAGAATTTGCTAAAAACCAAATAAAGTTGAAATATGATGGTTATCAGCTTTTACTAAATGGGAATATTGAATTTTATTTTTCGGCATGGAATGTTTTACCGCAAAGTGCCTTTACGATTCATTTTGATTTACTCATGGATTTCTTTCCTGAGCAACAAAACAAAGTGACGCTAATTTATCGAACAAAGAAAAGAACTTGTGTGTTTTTAAGGAATACACCGATACAATCCATTGAATTAAATTAAATTATGTTAGTAAAAAATCTTCTTATTTTCCTATTCTCGGTTAGTCCATTTTTCTTTTTTGCTCAAAAGAAATTTGCTCAATTAGATCATGAATTACCCACTGCCAATGATTATAGAACAGCATCAGGTGCTCCAGGACATGCGTATTATCAGCAAAAAGCCGATTATAAAATGGCAATTACCATTGATGATGCAACACAAAAACTATATGGTAATGAAACAATAACTTATACAAATAATTCGCCTGATAAATTAGATTATTTATGGTTACAATTGGATCAAAACATATACAATGAAAACTCGGATACCAAATTAATCGAAATTGAAAAAATGGAGGACTTTCGTTCTGTTGGTGACATTTCGAAAAAGTTTTTTTATTACGATGGAGGATTTAAAATTGAAGAGATAAAAAATGCCTCCGGTCAGAAAATGAACTATTTCATCAATAAAACCATGATGCGAATTGATTTAGAAAAGCCTCTTTTACCCAACTCTAGCATCTCATTTCAAATTAAATGGTGGTATAATATAAATGATCGAATGGCAGTGGGAGGAAGGTCTGGTTATGAGTATTTTAGTAAGGATGATAATTATTTATATACGATCGCGCAGCATTTCCCGAGAATGTGTGTTTATAACGATGTAACCGGTTGGCAAAACAAACAATTTTTGGGACGAGGCGAGTTTACATTACCTTTTGGAGACTATGAAGTTTCTATTACCGTTCCTGCAGATCATATTGTTGCAGCTACTGGGGAATGTCAAAATTATTCTTCATTATTGACTGTTGATCAACGAAAAAGATTGGAACAAGCAAAAAAATCAGATTTACCAGTATTGGTAGTTACTCAAAAAGAAGCTGAAACTGCAGAGAAAAGTAAAACTAAAAATACTAAAACTTGGATTTACAAAGCCACTAATGTCAGAGACTTTGCTTTTGCAACATCTAGGAAATTCATTTGGGACGCTCAAAACGTTATAGTTGGAGGCAAGAATGTATTGTGTATGTCATACTATCCAAAAGAAGGAAATCCATTATGGGAAAGGTATTCCACAAAATTAGTCGCACATACCGTAAAAACCTATTCAAAATATACCACTAATTATACTTATCCAGTTGCGATTTCTGTTCATTCAAAATCAATAGGAATGGAATATCCGATGATTTGTTTTAATGGTGGTCGTCCAGAGGAAGATGGAACTTATTCCGAAAATGAAAAATATGGAATGTGGGGAGTAATCATTCATGAAGTTGGACATAATTTTTTTCCAATGATCATTAATTCAGACGAACGGCAATGGACATGGATGGATGAAGGATTGAATACATTTGTGCAGTATTTAACGGAGCAGGAGTGGGAGAGAGGTTACCCATCTCGAAGAGGCCCAGCTCACATGATTGCTGATTACATGCGTGGAGACAAAAAAACAATTTCGCCCATAATGACCAATTCAGAATCACTTTTTCAATTTGGAAATAATGCATACGGCAAACCAGCCACGGCATTAAATATCCTTCGGGAAACTATAATGGGAAGAGAATTGTTTGATTTTGCATTCAAAACATATTGTGAACGTTGGAAGTTTAAACACCCTTCACCTGCTGATTTTTTTAGGTCAATGGAAGATGCTTCAGCAGTTGATTTAGATTGGTTTTGGCGTGGTTGGTTTTATGGCACTGACGCGGTTGATATTTCGATTGACGAGGTAAAATGGTTCCAGTTAAATACCCAAAATCCACAAACTGAAAAGAACTTTAAAAAAGAAGAAAATAAATCAAAAGATATTCATATTGGTGTGGAAAGAAATAAAGCCAGTATAACACAAACCGTGAATGAAAATGATAAATCAATTGATGATTTTTATGCAAAACGCGATATATTCTTTGTAGACACGCTCGATAAAATTGAATATGCTGAATTCCTCAAGAAAATTGACCCAAAAGAAATCAAGGTTTTACAGGCGAATAAACAATTTTATGAAGTAGGATTTAAAAACATTGGAGGTCTAGTTATGCCTTTAATCATCGAATTCACTTATGTAGATGACACAAAAGAAGTTGTTCGTATTCCAGTTGAAATTTGGAGAATGTACGAGGATCGAGTGACCAAGGTCTTTGTTTTGAATAAAGAAGTTAAATCAATGCGCTTGGATCCATTTTTGGAAACCGCAGATACCGATTTAAATAATAATTCATGGCCTGAAGAACAAGCTCCTTCCCGATATCAACTATTTAAGCAACAAGCGACAACAAAAGAAAACCCAATGCAACGAGGAAAAAGAGTTG
>CAIUSK010000254.1 GCA_903901805.1 uncultured Flavobacteriales bacterium | reverse complement strand
TTAGCCATCAGGATTGCACTCAAGCCTGAAGAATCACAATACTTTGTTTTCGACATATCAAAGATGACGCGATTGCGGTTATTTTTATTGATGTATAGAAAATGTCCTTTTAATTCAGGAGCCAAAGAAGCATCCAGTTTTTCGACATGTGAAACCACCGTAACGATGTTTTCATTGTGTTGCAATTCAAAATTCATAACACGATTGTTTTGTCAAATGTACTAAAAATCTAAAACACAAGATTAAATTTGCATCTTTGTCTTGAAACAATTTACGCATGAAAAAAATCGTTGGTATTCTTTTTTTATTTGTTTTAACTGCTGGTAACGGTCAATCACAAAATCCGTTTGTCGGAACATTGATTTATGAGGTAACAAACTTGAATCGACCAACGGATGAGCCCTTAGAAATTAGTGTTTTCTCTCTTGATTCCTTGGTTCGAATTGAAACACCTTCTCCTGTATTTGGCAACCAAATATTCATCAAACATTTAACCAGAAAAAAATCATTCTTATTAATCTCATTAAGTGAAACGGATCATTATGCCATTAAAGATGATTTTAAAAAACAGGATAGTTCAGCAATTCAAGTAAAATATATTTGGAAAAAAAAACAGGGTAAAAAAACCGTTGGAGGATTAAAAGGTAAAAAATTGAAACTCACTATTCTAAAATCCAATCAAACATTTGAATGCTTTTACAGCAAAGAGTTTGCGGCAAAATACCAAGATGCTTATCAAGATTTTCCCGGTCTTCCAATAGAATACTGCGTTGAATCAGAAGATGGGATTTTAAAATACACACTCAAGAAACACAACAAAATTGCTCCCAACTACGATTTATTTGGAATACCCAGTAATTACAAACGAGTAACGTTCGATGAATTTGTTGATCTGTTAAATAAAGAATAATGTCAATTTTTAAAAAAAATAGCGAATCAGAAACTACTTTAACGGAGTTAATGATTCCAAGTTATGCGAATTTTGGCGGCAAGGTTCATGGAGGTATTTTACTTTCATTGATGGATAAAATTGCTTATGTGTGTGGAACCAAACACGCAGAAAACTATTGTGTTACCGTTGCTGTTGAAGGGGTAGAATTTTTAAACCCGGTGGAAGTTGGCGACTTGGTACATTTAATGGCATCGGTCAATTATGTGGGTAACACAACCATGATTATTGGTATTCGCGTAGAATCATTAAATCCAAAAACCAAAGTCACCAAACACACCAATTCGTGCTATTTCACGATGGCAGCAAAAGATGAAACTGGAAAATTAACACAAGTGCCTGGTTTGATTCTGGAAAACGAAACACAACTCAGGAGATTTTGCGAAGGAAAAATGATCAAGCAGTTTTCACACGAAAAACGGAAGATGCTGAAATCGGATTTGTTAAACTTATCCGAAAAAGAAATTTTAGCGCTTTGCGAAAACGAAAGGTGCGAAATTAAAATTTAAGCTCGTTTTCCTAATTCAATTACTTCAAGGTCATGAATTCGATCTCCTGTAATGGAAAATCGCAAAATGGTTCGCACTTGATGAAAGCCTTTAATCCCACACGCTCCAGGATTCATCCAAAGCATATTATAACGTGCATCCATTTTAACTAATAATATGTGCGAATGCCCACAAATAAACAACTTGGGCGAACCTAATTGTAGCTCTTCGTAAGCAGGCTTGGAATAGTTACCCGGTTTACCGCCAATATGCGTAATGAGCACCTCGACATCTTCACATTTAAATCGAAGAAACTCTTTTGTGTCTTTGCGTATAATATGATTATCTATATTGCCCCAAACGGCTCTCGTCGGTTTGAACGCTTTTAGTTCATCCAACAACTCAATATCTCCAATATCTCCAGCATGCCAAATTTCATCTACATTTTCAAAATGATGTAAGATTCGATCGTCCAAATAACCATGGGTATCTGATAATAAACCAATCCGTTTCATTCAGCTAGTTCTTGAGTGAGTAGCGCGGCTAAGCTTGAAATATCCTCCTGTAAATCAAAGGAATGCAAACAAATCCTTAGGCATTCTTGTCCCTCAGGTACTGTGGGAGCAAAAATTGGTTTTACGGTTAAATTACTTTGGTTTAATGTTGAAGCAATTTTTTTTGTTTTTTCTATATTACCTACATGAATTATTTGAATAGGCGAATTGATCTCTGAAACACAGGCTTCATGTTGGAAATTATTGCGAAATAAAGCAATGTTTTTGTGTAACTCCGATTGTTGTTGAGCAACCAAATTGGACCCAACATTTTCTTGAATCAACTGATAAATAGCATTTGGAAGCGCTGTAGTGTAGATAAACGAACGTGCAAAATTAATCAAGTATTTTTTCAGATTTTCAGAGCCAAGAACAGCTGCACCTGCCAATCCGTATGCTTTTCCGAAGGTAACAATACGAGCAAAAACATCATTTTCTAGTTCCAATGCACTCACTACTCCCCTGCCCGCTTCACCAAAAATCCCGGCACTGTGCGCCTCATCCACAATCAAAAAAGCATTAAATTCTTTGCAAAGTGCTGTCAATTTTCGAAAATGAGTCATTGTTCCATCCATTGAATACAAGGATTCCACCACCACATATACCACCTGATCTTCAAACTTTCTAAGTTGACGCTCTAAATCAGTATAATCGTGGTGTTTGAAAGCAAATGAATCCGCAAATGACAAACGCATTCCCTCTTTTGCACTAGCATGAATTCTTTCATCGTAAAGAATTACGTCGCCTCGTTGAGGAACAGAACTCAGTAAACCTAAATTTGCTGCATAGCCCGAATTGAAAACTAAAGCCGATTCAGCATTAAAATGGGTAGCTAAAAAATTCTCGCAATTTACCGCTTCGAGTGAATTTCCAGAAATCAAGCGAGAACCAGTCGCGCCTTTTAAATTGAGTTGAATAGTATTATTTCGAGTGAAACCTAAATAATCATTTGAATAAAAATCAATACCTGATTCACTACTACTTAATTCACGAAATGTACCAAGATGCTGGCGTTTATTCAGTTTGTCAAGGAGTTTTTGATGCATTTACAGC
>CAIUSK010000253.1 GCA_903901805.1 uncultured Flavobacteriales bacterium | reverse complement strand
TTACAAAACCACTTACTCATTGCTTTTAAGGACAAGACAAATCCTTACTGAACTTGAGTAAATCAAAGGATGCCTTCGTTTAAAATTGGTTAATTTTCGATGAGGTAGAATTTTATTTCTGTATATTTGTTACTATAGTTTATATATGGCATTTAGCTTTACATCAAAATCAGCAAAGAATAAGCGATTCAATTACGTTCCTCGTTATTATGATGAGAGAAAAGAACGTCTCGAATTGAAGAAAAAAGCTTTTTTGGAGGAGGAGAAATCTACGGATGGTCAGCGTAAAGAATTACTCAGAGACGCTATACATCAATCTTGGAATAGAAGTAAACATGTATCAAAACAGAAGCAATCTGCTAATTTGAGAATTGTTATCTTAATTGTACTGATTTTAGTATTGGGGTATTTTGTATTCAATGGATTGGATGATGTTGACCAAGTCATTAAATCCGTGGTTTAATTCATGTCTAGTCGGATTAAAATACTACCTGATCATATCGCTAACCAGATCGCTGCTGGTGAGGTTATTCAAAGACCATGTTCTGTTGTTAAAGAATTAGTTGAAAATGCTATTGATGCAGGATCATCGAAAATTCAAGTAATTATAAAAGATGCCGGTAAAACACTTATTCAAGTCATTGATAATGGAGAAGGAATGTCTGCTACAGATGCCGTTACTTGCTTCGAACGACATGCTACAAGTAAGTTAACTTCCGCTGATGATTTGTTTTCTTTGGTTACAAAAGGTTTTAGGGGAGAGGCTTTAGCGTCAATTGCATCAATCGCTCAGGTAGTGTTAAAAACCAAGCAGCTCTCTCAAGAAACAGGAATTGAAATCCATGTTGAAGGATCAAAAATTACTACTAATACGGATTGTGTTTCTCCCGTTGGAACTTCTTTTGAAGTTAAAAACTTGTTTTTTAATATTCCTGCTCGCCGCAATTTTTTAAAGTCAGACGCGATGGAATTTAGACACATTGAAGAAGAATTTGAGCGTATTGCTTTAGCTCATCCCGAGTGTGCATTTACATTGCATCATAATAATCAAGAGGTTTACAATCTACAGACAGGCAATTTGAGAAAAAGAATTGTAGATGTTCTAGGTAAATCAGCAAATGACAAACTCGTACCCATTGAGGAAAAGACAGATATCGTTTCAATTCATGGATATGTTTTAAAGCCCGAGTTTGCACGTAAGACAAGAGGTGAGCAATTTTTTTTTGTTAATAATCGATTTTTTAAAGACAATTACTTTAATCATGCGGTTAACAAATCCTTTGATGGTTTAATTCAGCCAAAATATTTTCCGGGTTATTTTGTTTTCTTTGAGGTAAACCCTGCAAAATTGGATGTGAATATTCATCCAACAAAAACAGAAATCAAATTTGAAGAGGATAAATTTATTTACTCCATTCTCTTAAGTAGTATTCGCCAGGCCTTGGGTAAATACAATGTTTCACCAACGCTTGATTTTGAACGGGAAACCGCCTTTGACGTTCCAATGGCGTGGAGAAATCAACCAGCTGTTGAACCGGTAATTAAAGTAAATCCTGACTTCAATCCATTTCAAAATACAACAACAAGCAACGCTAATAAAACAGTTTCTTCCGGACTAAGCCCTGCAATTAAAGCACAAGGATTTGGTCAAACGAATCCTTCATCAACAGATTGGCAAAACTTTTATAAAGTAGATGAGCAAGAAGAAGAATTGACTCAAAATCAACTAATTGAATCTTCATCAATCGATACCGTAAAAGAATTTTTAGTAAAGGATAGACTAATTCTTACGCCGAGTAAATCTGGTTTTATGCTTATCGATCGTAAACGGGCACAGGAAAGAATTACCTACGAAGAGCTGATGGCGCAATTTGTGAATTCTCCAATTCATTCTCAGCAATTGCTTTTTCCATTTGATATTGAGCTTTCAAAAAATGAAAAAATTGTTTGGGAATCTAATCGAAATTTATTACAGCGCTTTGGTTTTCATTTTGAAATCCAGTCGAATCAGTTGATGTTAAACGGTGTTCCGTCATGTGTTCAAGATGAATCAATTCACCTTTGTATCGATTCAATTAATGAAACAATTGGTTTTAAAGAAGTTGATAAAGGCGAAATTGCTCATTTTGTTGTTCTTTCTATTGCGAAATCTGTTTCATTGATAGCATTAAAAAATAAAATTGAACCTTCATACCTTATTGAGCGTTTATTTCAATGTCAAGACCATCAGTACTCACCAAGTGGTAAAAGAATTTTAAATACATTAACGCTAGAAGAATTAAAATCCAAATTATAATGTTTTCATTTTTACAATCAATTCCTCAAGTGACAAAAAACATTCTTTTACTGAATGTTATGTTTTATATAGTGACTGAATTACTATTACTTCAAGGGATTAATTTAAGAGGGATTCTTGGTGCACATTACATTACATCTGCTCTATTTGCTCCTTTTCAGATTGTTACTCATTTCTTTATGCATGGTGATTTCTTCCATATTTTTTTTAATATGTGGCTTTTTGTTATGTTGGGTGGCTTTCTAGAAAGATTATGGGGTGCTAAACGTTTTTTCATTTTTTACATCTCCTCGGCAATGGGTGCGTTTGCATTATATAATGGAATTGGAGTATATCAAATGATGGAACTTTCAGCTCAATTATCCAATTCATTAAATATAGATGATCTGGATTCAATTATAGCATCAAGCGAAAACTTGGATGATTTAAATTCTAATTTGCAGAGTTTCCTGGTTAAATACCCCACTGTAAATTTCGAATCTATTAAGGAGTATGTTACTCTTTCTATAACCCCTATGGTTGGTGCTTCAGGTGCTATTTTTGGTGTAATGTCGGCTTTCGCTATCCTTTTTCCGAATACAGAGTTTATGCTTTATTTTGCAATTCCTGTCAAGGCGAAGTACTTAGTTGGCGCCTATTTTTTATTGGAGGTTTATTTGGCTTTTGAAAATCAAGCAAATGACCCAGTTGCTCATTTAGCACATATTGGTGGTGCAATAGTAGGTGCAGTTTTAGTTTTGATTTGGAGAAGACAAGATCGTTCAAATTTTTGGTAATATGCAATCTGATCAAAATCTATTTGAGTCTTTAAAAAATTCCTATCGCTATGGTGGAATGACTGTTCGACTCATTTTTATTAATGTTGCAATCTTTTTATTGATTCAGATTATCGAAGTGTTTAGTAGGTTAATGCTAACAAATGATAGTCTTTTTTCCAAATTATTGAGCGCTGTTTTTACCTTAACCACAAAATTTTCGGAGTTTATTTGGATGCCTTGGGGAATAGTCACTAGTATTTTTTCTCATTTTTCTCTTTGGCATTTGCTCCTCAACATGCTCTTTCTGTATTTTTCAGGCAAAATGTTTGAGCAATTGTTTGATTCTAAAAGATTATGGTACACTTACCTATTTGGAGGTATTTCGGGGGGAGTTCTTGAGATTATTGCACACGCCATATTTCCTGCTTTTCAGGGTTCAAATACGGTAATTGTAGGTGCTTCAGGTTCGGTAATGGCCATATTTATGGGATTGGCGTTCTATAGACCAAATTTAACAGTTTCCCTCTTTGGTATTTTTCCTATTCGATTGATTTTCCTTGCAGGTTTCTTTTTGATTTCGGATTTAATCTCACTTGGAACCAATGACGGTGTAGCCCATTTTGCTCATATTGGAGGGGCTATTTTTGGTGCATTATCCATCCGAAATACTGGGCGGTTTAGTTTTCAGAATTGGTTTGAATCATTGCAACGGAAAATACAAACACTATTTCCAAATAAAAAATCAACCCAAACAAGATCCAATTCACGTATAAAGACAGATGAGGAATATAATATGGAGGCGAAGAACAAACAACATAAAATAGATGTTATTTTGGATAAAATCTCTAAATCAGGTTATGAATCACTGACAAGGCAAGAAAAAGATTTTTTATTTAATCAAAGTAAAAATGATTAGTATAATAAGTTTCTTGTGGAATATTAAATTTTGGTTGAAATTTTTCACGATACTTTCGTTATTTGCTCTTGGTTTATCTTATTTGTCTCCATTTATTCATCCAAAAAGTCAATTTTTTATTCCATTTTTTGGTTTGGCTTATCCGATATTTTTAGCAATTACTATTATATTCTTGATATTCTGGACTGTGCTAAGATCCAAATGGTCTTTTATTATTTTAGGTTTTTTGGTACTTGGGGGTAATCTCCATTTTCGAATGATAGCTTTATTTTCAAACGACGACCCTCCGCCAAGAAATGCATTACACATAATGTCTTACAATGTACGTTTGTTTGATGTATATAATCCGAAATTGGAGAATGCAATTAAAACGAGGAATCAAATTTTTTCATTTATGAAAGAGGAGAATCCAGATGTTATTTGTTTTCAAGAATTTTACCAAAAAGATCGCCCAACTGATTTTAAAACGCGCGATACGATTTTACGGTTTATGAAGTTTTTGGATTATCACGAAAGAAGCGCTCATAAAAAGTACTCTCGTCAAAATTTTGGTATTTATCTATTTTCAAAGTATCCGATTATCGCTAAGGGTGATGTGATTTTTGATACCCAAAGTGAAAAGGATTTTAATTATTGTGTATATGTTGATATTGTAAAGATGCAAGACACTTTCAGAGTTTATAATGTTCATCTTCAGTCAATCAAGTTGCAAGGGGATTATTATACTAAAAAAGATCCATTACAAAATATGTCATCTAAGTCGACAATTGGATTGATAATTGAAAAATTGAAAATTGCTTATCCCAAACGTGCCGAGCAAGCATTAACAGTTTCGAAGCACGTTCAAAATTCGCCGTACCCAACTATTGTTTGTGGAGATTTTAACGATACTCCTCTTTCGTATACCTACCAACAGTTTAATTCAATTTTAACAGATGCCTTTCGAAATTGTGGTAATGGAATAGGTTCAACTTATGTAGGTAGGATTCCTGCTGGTAGAATTGATTACATTTTCCATACAGATGACTTAAATTCGACTCAATTTAAGATTCAACAAAAAGCGCTCAGTGATCATCGAGCCATTTCTTGCAAGATTTTCAAGAAAATGTAGCTTACCATTCAAAGGCTTCCGGTTTCATCCAGTTGCCTTGTGCTCTTAGAGTTTGCTCTACAATATCTCTTACACACCCCTTTCCTCCTAGTATTGGTGATTGGTAATCAACCATTCGTTTAATATCGGATGATGCATCTTGTGGGCAGCAAGATATACCTGCATGTTCTAAAACAGGTAAGTCTGGAATATCGTCCCCCATGTAAACAATCTCTGCATCAGTAAGATTAAACCGGATTTTAATATCATTGTAGATGTCCAGTTTTCGTGATGAACGCAAATGCACTTCTTTCATACCCAGTCCTAATAACCTGTTTTGTACTTCTAAGGAATGTCCGCCCGTTATGGCAAAAAAAGAATATCCTAGTTTGGATGCATATTGTATAACGTAACTATCTCTTGAATGAAATGTTCGAATTACTTCATTATTATATAATTGAACACTTCCATCGGTAAAAACCCCATCAACATCAAAAATAAATGTGGTAATATGATTTAGTTTTTCTTTATAGCTGTTCATGATTGTAAGTGCTTAATATGCTATTTGTTAGTTCTTTATAAATACTCCTTTCTGGTTCTTTCAGCATATTTACATGATTGGATATTGTTTCTAAATCATTGCGTCTTGCCGGACCTGTTTGAGCTTCCTTTGCATTCATTTCGGTGAGTTTTTCGTATGTTTCTTTCAGTAAACTCGAGAATAAATTAGGGTCAATGTGTTGTGCGGTTGCTATTTTTTGTCCAAGGTGAATCACGTGATTGCTAAAATTGTTAAAAAAAACGGCAATGCAATGAATCTTATTTCGCTCTTCAGAATTACACTGAATTACTTGATCACTAATTAGATTCGCTAAAAAAGTTAGTTTATATGCCACTTCGATATCATTAGATTCAATTAACACCGGAAATTTTTCTATTTTTTGAATCCGATTTTTACTAATTGTTTGTAAAGGATAAAATACTCCTACTAAGGGATGATCAATTAAAGAGATATGAATGGTTCCGGCGGTGTAAAAGACTGTTTTGCTTGGGTGTATGGATTCCACAATTTCTTTGGTTGCATCATCCGATACGGCAACAAGTACTATGTCACCACTTATTTCATTTACACTTTCAATCGCACAATTCCAATTATTGCTTAAGAGGTTTGTGCGTATTGAATCTCTGCCAATAACAGAAGCAATGGTGCAACCAGCATTCAAAAATTTCTGTCCAAAAAGTTCAGCAACATTTCCTGTTCCAATTATTGAAATTGTTGGAAATTGTTTCATGGTTTATTTACCGTGACATTGTTTATATTTCTTTCCGCTTCCGCAAGGACAGGGATCGTTTCTTCCTGCTTTTGGCTCTGCAATAACAGGTTCCTTTTTTTCTATAGGAGGCAAACTAGATTCAATTGCTTTTTTGTACGCATCCGCACCGCTAAATTGAGGAGCTTTCGTACTACTTGTATTTGAATTAGAACTTGCTTTGGCATAGTTGTTTTGGCGTTCCTCCTTATTTGTGCTCTGAAGTTCTTGCTCAACTGGAATATCTAGTTTCATCAACAACTCAACGGATTCTGTATTCAATCGATTGATCATGTTTTTGAATAATCCAAATGATTCAAGCTTATATACTAATAAAGGATCTTTTTGCTCATAACTCGCATTATGTACGGCAGAACGTAAATCGTCCATTTCACGCAAATGTTCTTTCCATTCATTGTCAATTGTAGAAAGTATAACGTTTCGTTCTAAAGATTTTGAAATTTCTTTTCCTTCAGATTTGTATGCTTCTACTAAATTAACGATTAGCTGCATTTCTCTTCTTCCTTCTGATAAAGGGAAAACAATGTTCTTATATCTATCAGACATTGTTTCATGTACGTGTTTGATTTGAGGGAAAGCTTTGTGAGAAATTTTTTCAGATTTACGTTTATACTGCTCCCTTATTGCATTATAAACCATTTCTGTTAGTGTTTGCTCATCTGTTGATTGGAATAAACTTTCCTCAATGGGAGATTCAATACCAATAACACGAAGTAATTCTAATTCAAATTCTAAAAAGGATGAATTTTTCATTTTAGTAACGGTTGACTCACATAATTCATAGAACATATTATCAACATCAATATCTAATCTGTCCCCAAATAAAGCATTTCTACGTTTCTTATAAATTGCTTTTCGCTGGGAATTCATCACATCATCATACTCAAGTAAACGCTTCCGCATACCGAAGTTATTTTCCTCCACTTTTTTCTGAGCACGTTCAATCGATTTTGTTACCATGCTGTGCGTTATAACTTCACCTTCTTTAAGTCCCATTCTATCCATTAATTTGGCAATTCTTTCGGAACCAAACTTACGCATCAAATCATCCTCTAAAGAAACAAAAAATTGAGTAGAACCTGGATCTCCTTGTCGACCAGATCTACCTCGTAACTGTCTGTCAACCCTTCTTGAATCGTGTCTTTCTGTTCCGATAATTGCCAATCCTCCCGCTTCTTTTACACCTGGTCCAAGTTTAATATCAGTACCACGACCAGCCATGTTGGTTGCAATAGTAACTGTACCTGCAAAACCAGCATTTGCAACAATTTCTGCTTCTTTTTGGTGGTACTTAGCATTAAGAACTTGGTGCTCAATTTTTTTCATTTTAAGCATGCGACTCAATAACTCGGAGATTTCAACTGTTGTTGTACCGACTAAAACGGGTCTTCCAGCAGCAACGAGTTTTTCTATTTCATCAATGATTGAAGAATATTTTTCTCTTGCAGTACGTAAAACAAAATCATTTTGATCCTTACGTATAATAGGACGGTGAGAAGGTATTACTACAACATCTAATTTATAAATATCCCAAAATTCTTTTGCCTCTGTTTCTGCTGTACCAGTCATACCAGACAACTTATGATACATTCTGAAATAATTCTGCAGTGTTACAGTTGCATACGTTTGAGTAGCTGCTTCAACAGTTACATTTTCTTTTGCTTCAATTGCTTGATGCAGACCATCTGAGTACCTACGACCATCTAATATACGGCCAGTTTGCTCATCAACGATCTTTACTTTTCCATCCAAAATAACATACTCCACTTCTTTTTCAAATAAGGTATAGGCCTTAAGCAATTGATTGATTGAATGGATACGTTCTGATTTTATGGAGTAATCTCGTACAAGCGAATCTTTTTTCTCTAAATACTGATCTTTATCGTGATTTTCCTTTTGTAATCGAGCGATTTCCGATCCGATATCTGGCAATATAAAAAAGTCTCTTTCATCCGATCCAGAAATTAAATCAATACCTTGTGATGTTAATTCAATCGTATTATTTTTCTCATCAATAACAAAGAAAAGTTCATTATCGATTTTCTTCATATGCTTACTTTGCTCCTGCATATAGAAGTTTTCTGTCTTCTGCAAATGAACACGGATTCCTGGTTCTGATAGGAATTTAATCAAAGCTTTGTTCTTGGGAAGACCACGGTGGGCGCGCAATAAAGCAATTCCTCCTTCTTCTAAAGCTTTTTTTGGATCAAGCGTTGAATCAGATGCCTCTCCTGTAATAACCGTTAGTAATTTTCTCGCTTCAGTTAAACAATGCTGCACGTACTGTTTTTGAGCATTCACAACACGTTCTATGCGAGGCTTCAACTCATAATATTCATGCTCTTCTCCTCTAGGAGTTGGTCCAGATATAATTAATGGAGTTCTTGCATCATCAATTAATACAGAATCGACCTCATCGACGATTGCGAAATGGTGTTTACGTTGCACTAAATCTTCGGTGCTACCCGCCATATTATCTCTCAAATAATCAAAGCCAAATTCGTTGTTTGTTCCAAATGTGATATCTGCTTGATACGCTTTTCTTCTTTCGGGAGAATTTGGTTGGTGTTTATCGATACAGTCTACTGATAGCCCATGAAATTGGTACAATGGACCCATCCACTCGGAGTCACGTTTCGCTAAATAATCATTCACAGTAACTACGTGAACCCCTTTGTCAGCAAGGGCATTCAAGAAAACGGGCAATGTTGCTACCAACGTTTTTCCTTCACCTGTTTGCATTTCCGCAATGTTTCCTTTGTGTAAAACAGCGCCGCCCATCAACTGAACGTCATAGTGAATCATTTCCCATTTTACTTTAGCTCCAGCGGCTGTCCATTCATTATGCCATATAGCTTGGTCTCCGGAAATCGTTATACCATCTTTCTTAGATGCTAATTCCTTATCAAAATCCATTGCGGTAACCTCTAATTTACCATTCATTGTCCAGCGGTAAGAAGTCTCTTTAACGAGGGCAAATGCCTGAGGGAGAATTTCTAAAAGTGCATCTTCAATTTTCTCATCGATTTTTACAATCAATTTATCTACGTCCTCAAAGATCTCTTCTTTTTCTTGTATAGCTAAATCAGGACTATCAGCCTTGCTTTTCAAAATACTAAGCTCATCTTCCAATGAAGCGATTTCCTCTCGGATATATTTTTTTAACTCGATAGTTTGTTGACGTAAACCATCGTCAGAAATAGATTTTATCTTTTCGTATGCTTGATTTGCCTTATCTATAAATGGTTGATATTCTCTTCTATCTTTTGTGTTTTTATCCCCTAATAGACGTTTTAATAAGTCTCCTAACATGTGCTGAAATTTTAAGCACCAAATGTAACTATTTTACCTCACTTTCTATCAACCAATCTGCTAAATTATGACCAGCAATAAATTCTTTAAAGTGCATCGCACGCTTACCTTCTGGTTGTAATCTACTCACAATCAGGTATTCATCATTGCAAGGCAAAAGTATTCCGTTTTCGTGAAGCAGAAGCATTTTCGAATTTTTAACCTGAATCCCCGACCTTATGCTGTCTAATAATTTAAATTGGACAAATTCTTGCTTCTTTGAATTGTACAGCATAGTCCATGCTCCGGGATATGGGGAAAGCCCTCGGATTAAATTATGATTGATTTTTGCAGAATTATCCCAGTGTATTTTGCCTGTTTCTCTGTAGATT
>CAIUSK010000252.1 GCA_903901805.1 uncultured Flavobacteriales bacterium | reverse complement strand
TTCTATTGGTGATTTGGAAACCGGAAAAACGTTTTTTTCTGGGTTTGCTCAAGTAATTAATGCTTGCCGCAAATGTCCAAAATTTATTATTGGAAGGGTACAAGGGAAAGCTGTTGGGGGTGGAGTAGGTCTTGCATCTGCAGTTGATTATTGTGTCGCTACCAAACATGCAGACATTAAACTTTCAGAATTAGCAGTTGGAATTGGTCCATTTGTTGTTGGTCCTGCTGTGGGAAGAAAAATGGGCTTGGCCGCAATGAGTGAATTGGCAATTAATGCCACAGAATGGAGGTCAGCTAGTTGGGCAAAGAAAAAAGGTTTGTTTACTGAAATATATGATTCCATAGAAGAGATGGATGAGGAAGTAGATCGATTGGCAAGTCAATTGGCAAAATCAAATCCTGAGGCAATGGCGATGTTGAAGTCTGTTTTTTGGGAAGGAACGGAAAACTGGGATCAATTATTAGCCGATCGTGCTGCCATGAGCGGGAAGTTGGTAATTAGTGACTTTACTGTTGATGCAATAAATTCGTTCAAAGCCAAATAGGACAAGTTAATTATGTCCATTCCAAATTTGATTCGTTTAATTTTAGATTTTTTTCATCCGGTTTTTAAACGATTTATCCCCAAAAAAACTTATTATTACGCTGCTTGTGGCGGTTCAAATCTATTGTTAAGTTGGGTTTTGTTTTTCATCTTTTATCAGTATGTTTTTCAAAAGAAACATTTTTACGTTGAGTTTATTCAATATACAATTTCGGCATATACTTTAACTTCCATTTGCTGCTCAGTTATTACCTTCTTTGTAGGGTTTTTACTTATGAAATATGTTGTTTTCACTGCAAGCGAATTAAATGGAAGAATTCAGCTATTCAGATATGCAATTAGCTCCCTAATTTCCTCGGTATTGGCTTGGGTATTATTAAAATTCTTTATCGAAATTTTAGAATTCTATCCTTCTGTTTCAAATGTGTTAGCCTCTTGTGTTGTGGTTATTTTTAGTTACTTAATGCAACGCAAATTCACATTTAGATAAAGTGAACTATTTTTAAATGTAGTTATAAACCGCTTTGATAAATAGAATTTTTACCTTGTGAATTATTTTTTGAAAAACGTTTCTTTCAGAGCTTAATTTTAGTTCGTTGAAATCTTTCTCTTTCTCAAGAATAAAAAACTGATAATCATTTTTGACCCAAATACTGTAGGTTTCGAAAAAATGAATTTTCAATCCATTTTCTACTGTGTTTTTAACCAATAAATCCAAAGGTATAGGTTGGTCAATTATTTGTAAAACGTTTGGATTGTTTTTTATGTCGAAATTAATGTAATCAGGATTCGGAATGTTAATTAATATTTTAGTCCTTTCCGTTGAAATCTCAGAAAGATTTTTAAAAAGAGCAAAATGATTTTCAAATGGAATATGTTCCAAAACATCGAATAAGATAATAAAATCAAAATCTGTTTCTTTTGGCTTATAATTTACGATATCATGAGCGCAGAATGATACGTTTTTCCTGCGGATTTTAGATTTTGCAAAATCTATGGATTTTTCGCTTAGATCAACGGATTCAATTACACCTGTTTTGATTGTTTTACTCAGTAAGAATGTTACTGTTCCTATTCCACAACCCAATTCTAGAACTCTTGAATGACTCGTTAAATTCAGGGATAATAATCTTTTATAAAGGGAATAAATTCGTTCATTCACTTTAGATTCTTGCTGGTAACCAACAAAATCATCATAATAAGATTTTACATTATTGTTATTCATTTCAAAAACTCAGGATTTAAATTAGCTCATTTTCCAACAGTGTAAAACTGAACTTACTCAGATTAATAGCATTAATTATAGATGTAAATGTAATTATTATTTTCAGGTTTCGCCAACTGCTATTTCGTGATTTACTCACCGGTAGGCAGAGATTTTAATAACCTCAAAATTATTTAGCACTCCTTGCAACCTGATCGTAAATTTGACTGAATTTTTCCCCTACCTCTGTATAACTGAAGTGTTCCAGAGCATATCTTCTAATTTCAGTTGAATCAAAATCATTTTTAATAACAATAAAACGCTTAATTGCCTCAAATAGTGCTATTTCATCTTTTGGTTTTACTAAAATACCGTTCAGTGAATTTACATGTTCTGGTATTCCATTCACATCTGATGATATTACTGGTTTTCCACACATTAGGGATTCTGCAATTACACATGGGAAATTCTCATAATTACTGAATAGTAATAATCCATCACTTTCCTGAATCATTTGAGCAATTTCTGAAGTGGTTTTTGTTGAATGAAATAAAACAACATTTTTCAAATCAAAGCTATTTGTCAAATCTTCAGCATATTTAGTATCACCATCACTCACAATATCCAATGTAACAGATAGATTTGCTTGCCTTATTTTTTCAAATACTCGAATCATTCCTGAAAGATTTTTAATCTCATCAACTCCGGTTGATATATGAATAAGTTTAACACAATCTTTATTTTCAAACGCTTTTGGAATAAAAAGATGTTCATCTACAACATTGGGAATAATTGAAAACCTACTTTTAGGACTTAGAAGCTTTAAATTATTTTTAAGATTCTCACTTACAGGTAGTAGAACAGCAGAATTTCTAAGAATAAGCTTGCACAGAATTAAGATATTTTTTGGGTATGAATGATTGCTTAGTATATGAAAACCACTGGAATGTTCAGAAATTACATACGGGATTTTTTTTCTCCACTTCAACCAAATCGCCCAAATACCCAGTGGATAAGTTACATTTAAATGAACTATTTCAGGTGTGCCGATTTTTTCCTTAACTAGCTTGTAACCAGTATTAAATGCTTTTTTATGAGCCCGAAAATTTTTTATAAGTCGAAATAATTTGATCCCATTTGAGGCTTTTGGATAATAAACAATTATTTCTGACAGATTTGATCGTTTTGACTCTGTTATTTCTGTTTTTGTAATGGAGGTACTGGGGAATACAGCTAGAACAACTGTTTCGTTATATTGGGATACTGCTTCTGCATGTTTTTGAACGAAATTACCCAATGTCGGTTTGAACTTATTCGGGTACCAAGAACATAAAAACAGGATCTTTTTTTTAGTCATCAAATTAAATTAACGGCAAAAACACTTTTAACTTGTTCCAACGCATAATCTATTTCTTCCTTTGTTGTGTATTTTGAGAATGAAAATCGAGCATTTGGTCTTGTCATATCAGCTTGTATTCCTTCCAAAACGTGAGACCCCTTATTTGCTCCAGACGAACATGCACTTCCTCCACTGACCGCAACACCTTTTAAATCAAGGGTAAAAAGAAGCATGCCTCCTTTTTCTGTTTTTGGAAAACAAACGTTTAATACGGTATACAATGATTTTTCGGGATCTGTCTCACCGTGAAAAGCAATCGATGGAAATGCAGTTAATAAGGAATCAATCATATATGATCTTAACGATTGAATATGAGCGTGATGACCTGCTAAATCTTCGTAAGCTAAGTCCATTGCTTTAGATAATCCAACAATTCCAGAAATATTCTCTGTGCCTCCGCGTAATCCACGTTCTTGAGCGCCGCCATGAATAAGAGATTCTACTTTATTTTTTTTATTCACATAAAGAAATCCTGTCCCTTTTGGCCCGTGGAATTTGTGAGCAGCACAAGCAATAAAATCAATGTCTAATTCTTGTAAATCAAAGGAGTAATGTCCCATTGTTTGAACCGTGTCAGAATGGAAGTAAGCGTTGTATTTGCGACAAATATCTGAAACCTTTTTTAGGGGTAATAAAGTAGCGATTTCATTATTTGCATGCATGAGCGATACTAATGTCGGGATATTTTGAGCTAACAATTCCTCTAAATGAGTTAAATCCACATGCCCCTTTGCATCGATATTAACTTTCTCAAAATGAACTGAATGACTTTTCCCTAGTGACTCGATACTATGTCCAACTGCGTGATGTTCAATGGAAGTACTAATGATTCTCTTAACACCGAGATTATTAACAGAAGAAACTAAAGCCATATTATCTGCCTCTGTTCCACCAGAAGTGAAAATAATTTCGGACGGAGAACAATTTAGGTGCTTCGCTATGGATCGTCTGGATGTTTCTAGCAGCGCTTTAACTTGTCGGCCATAAAAATGACTGGAGGAAGGATTCCCAAAATCACTTTTCATTACTGAAGTCATTGCTTCAATTACTTCAGGTGCCATGGGCGTAGTGGCGGCATTGTCTAAATAAACGTGCATGAAATTTACTTTTAACGAAGGTAAACAAACTAATTTTAACTTCCGTAAGTCATTAAATAAGATTTTAGAAATTCATTTATATCACCGTCCATAACAGCGTCAACATTGGTTGATTCATGACCTGTTCTCACATCTTTTACCAACTTATAGGGATGCATTACATAATTTCTAATCTGAGAACCCCATTCAATTTTTTTCTTATTCGCTTCAATTTCGTTTCTTTTTTCCATGCGTTCACGAAGTACTAGTTCATAAAGCTGAGAACGAAGTAATTGTAAAGCTTTTTCTTTATTGGCTAATTGAGAACGGGACTCTGAATTTTCAATGATAATTCCAGATGGTGCATGTCTTAATCGAACTGCTGTTTCAACTTTGTTTACGTTTTGACCACCGGCTCCTCCAGAACGAAATGTTTCAAAAGTTATATCTGCAGGATTTATATTAATCTCAATTTGATCATCCACTAACGGATATACATATACTGAAACAAAGGAAGTATGTCTTTTAGCATTGGAATCGAATGGGGAAATACGCACCAAACGATGAACTCCATTTTCACCTTTCAAGTAGCCAAAAGCAAAATCACCTTCAAATTCTAATGTTACCGTTTTTATTCCAGCAACATCTCCTTCTTGATAATTGAGCTCAGAAACTTTGTATCCATTTTTTTGTCCCCACATGATGTACATGCGCATCAACATAGATGCCCAGTCGCAACTCTCTGTACCACCAGCTCCTGACGTGATTTGTAAAACACCACTCAATCGATCTTCTTCTCCGGACAACATATTTTTTAATTCTGTTGCCTCAACTTTATCTAACAGTAAATGATATTGTTCGTTAATCTCGGCATCCAAGGAAGGGTCTTCTTTGTAAAATTCAATAAGAACATCGATATCATCCAAAATTTGTTTTAAAACCTTATAACCTTCAATCCAAAATTTCAGACTTCTGATTTCCTTCATTTGACCTTCTGCTTTTTTTGCATCGTCCCAAAATCCTGGATCTTGAGTCTTTAATTCCTTCTCCCGCAATGAAATTTCCTTTTCATCAATTTTTAGGTAATTGTAAATTGCTTGAATCCGATTTGTAAGGTCTTTTTGTTGGTCTGATGTTATCATCTGGCGAAGTTAGTCAATTTGATTTTTTAACTTCAAAAAAAAATGCGAATTATATTTCAAATTTTCTTTTAATTTTGTCAAAAATAATTTGAGATGAATATTCCACAAAATTTGAAATACACAAAAGACCACGAATGGGTGCGTGTTGAAGGTGATGTTGCTGTAATCGGTATTACTGATTTTGCTCAACATGAACTGGGTGACATAGTGTATGTCGAAATCGAAACAATCGGTGAAACCTTAAGTCAGGAAGAAGTTTTTGGTTCTGTTGAAGCTGTTAAAACTGTTTCTGATTTGTTTATGCCTGTTTCAGGTGAGATTCTTGAATTAAATGAAGAATTAGAGTCAAACCCTGAATTAGTTAACACCGATCCTTATGAAGGTGGTTGGATGGTAAAAGTTAAATTAACTAATGCTGCAGAATTAGATACGTTGTTGTCTGCGGATGATTATCAAGCACTAATTGGTTAATTGTTAAAAAGTTTTATTCCAAATTAATTGTTTTTAGAAAGATAGGTTTAATTTTGGAATGTAATTTGCAAAGCCAATTTAAAAAATTAAATTATGGAAAGTAAAAAAAGCGAACAGGCAGATTTAGAGAAACTAAGAATGCCTCTTATTTATGCTGGATTTTTATTCATTGCAACCATCGTATTGGCTTCGTTTTCTTATCAAACTGTTTCAGGAGAAGACAAATCAAGTGATATTGCTAAGTCGGATAAAAAAGATGCCAAGGAGGAGGAAGCGAATAACACACCACCACCACCACCAGCACCACCAGCTCCAGTTATTGCACCTGCTCCTTCTCCTGGTCCAACAGATCAAGAAATAAAGGAAACGGAAGAAACGAAAGTTCCAACAGGTGGAGGAGGTTCTGGCTGTACTTCTGATTTTGATGTGGATGGGATTTGTGATGCGGACGATAAATGTCCTGAGATCCCTGGACCTGCTGAAAATGGTGGTTGTCCTGTAGATAATGACTTGGATAAAGATGGAGTTCTTAATGACGTAGATTTGTGTCCGGAGGAATATGGTCCAGCATCTAATGATGGTTGTCCTGAGCAAGAGGCAGCAGTTGAATTTCCTGATGTTGAAGCAGCATTCCCGGGTGGTGAAAAAGAATTACAGAAGTTTTTAGGTGAAAATGTTAAATTCCCTGAAATATGTATGGACATGGACGCTCAAGGTCGTGTTTTCATGAAATTCTGTGTTGAAAAAGACGGAAGCATCTCAAATATTCAAGTTGAAACAAATAGAACAGGTTGTGATGAATTTGTTAAAGAAGCTACTCGTGTATTGAATAAAATGCCAAAATGGTCTCCAGGTGAAGTAAGTGGCGAGCCAAAACGAGTTATCTGTCGACTTCCATTTAATTTTAAAATTAGTAACTAATTAATATAAATTCTTGTAAAGCCACCTTTCTTAGGTGGCTTTTTTTTGTTCGCTAAATTCAAAATCACAGAAAATGAAATCCAATTTTTTATTGTCATTATTATTGTTGACACAAGAATATTTTGCTCAAATATCCCCAATTCTTCCAGCACCAGTGACCTACAAAGAAATGGATGGATCATTGTATTTCACGGAGTCATTAGATATTGATTTTTCAGGATTACCAGTTAATTTAAAAGATCAAATGATTGAATTGGCAACGGTATATCATGACATAAAATTATCAATTGATTTAAACAAACCACGTGTTCGATTTAAAAAATTGGTAAACGTGATAAAAGATTCATATTCTATAAATATTTCGGATGAGGTAATAATTTCATATTCGAGCGAAGCATCAGGCTATTACGCGTTTAATTCATTTATGCAGCTAATCGAGAAGGATTCGGTAGGATTCGCACTCAAAAAATGCTTCGTAAAAGATTATCCTAAATTTTCTTGGCGTGGCCTTCATTTGGATGTATCTCGTCATTTTTTCACGGTGGACGAGGTGAAAAGGTATATTGATCTTATGTCCTTTTATAAGTTTAATACATTTCATTGGCATTTAACAGACGATCAAGGTTGGAGAATAGAAATCAAGAGCTTTCCTAAATTAACTCAAATTGGCGCTTGGAGGGATAGTACGTTAAATAATCATTATTCCACCAAACCACGGACATTTAATAAGGAGAGATACGGAGGGTATTATACGCAAGAACAAATCAAGGAAGTTGTTTCGTACGCAAACTCGAAATATATAACAATTGTTCCCGAAATTGAAATGCCGGGCCATAGCCGCGCTGCACTTGCTGCCTATCCTGAATATTCGTGCAATTCTATTCAACAAGGTGTTGAAGGGTTTTGGGGTGTGTTTGATGATATATTTTGTTCAAAGGACGAAACTATTGTTTTTTTACAAAAAGTGTTGGACGAAGTTTTGGTGCTTTTTCCCGGCGAATACATTCACATTGGTGGTGACGAGGCTCCAAAAACGCGCTGGAAAAAATGCGAAAAATGTCAAAATTTAATGAAGGAAAACAACCTTAAGGATGAACATCAATTGCAAAGTTATTTTATTCAACGAATGGATAAATACTTAACAGAAAAAGGGCGTAAGCTCATTGGTTGGGATGAAATACTAGAGGGTGGACTCTCGACCAATGCCGCCGTCATGTCCTGGAGAGGATTTGAAGGTGGAGTGGAGGCTGCTAATCTTGGGCACTTGGTGGTTATGTCTCCCGGTTCTCACTGTTATTTTGATCATTATCAAGGGAAAGGAAAAGATGAGCCATTAGCAATTGGTGGCTATACCTCTTTAGAAAAAGTATATGATTTTAATCCTGTCCCCAGTCAATTAAACAAGCAACAAGAACCCTATATTTTGGGCGGACAAGCGAATGTTTGGACTGAATATATCGCTGATTTTAAAAAAGTGGAATATATGGTTTACCCTCGCGCGATTGCTTTAAGTCAGGCTCTTTGGTGTTTAGAAAAACCAAGCTTTAAAGATTTTCAGAAGGTGTTAATTGATAGACATATTCGTTTTTTACAAAAAAACAATGTCAATTTTTCAAAATCATTTATTTCGCCAGAAATTGAGTGGAAAAATTCCAAAAAGGGAATTAAATTTAAAGTTTTACCTATCGATTTAACAAGTAAAATCCAAGTTAATTTGAACGAGGAAAACTTAGATGGAAAAAGTCAACAAAAAGAAATTCAATTAATTGAAAATCAATGGCTTGAAATTAACAGAGCTAAAAAAGGGAATTCAATCCGTAACTTGAGTATCAAAACAGGTGAAAATTCCATTCCTTCAAATTTTTCAATTCATGCTTCTGCTTCCTTAGGTGTACCAATTAAGTTTATTACAAAGCCAAGCCCGAGTTATAATAGTGGCGATTTAACACTTGTTGATGGTCAGCGCGGTGCATTGCCCTGGAGAGGAAATGAGTGGATTGGATTTGATACCACTGAAATAGAATTAGAAATTGATTTGTCAAAAAAAGATAATTATAAATATATTAACTTGTCTTTTTTAAAAGATGATCATGCGTGGATTCATTTTCCTCAAGATATAGAGATATCGATTGTTGAAAAAGGAAAAAGGAAAATAATTGAATCAAAACCAGTGATTTCATTTTCTTCAGGTGGACAAGTTCAGCAGGTTAAAATCGAACTTAAAAAATCAACTAGATTCATGCACATTCGAATAAAATCGCTGTTAGAAATACCAAATGGCCTTCCAGGTTCTGGTCATGTTCCTTGGACATTTATAGATGAAATAGAGGTAGTGAGATAATGATGTTAAATTGTGGATGAATTGTTCATAGTTTCTTTAGGATATTGAATTGCAGTCGCAACAAAATAGTTATTTTTGTTCTAAAATATGGCACTCGCAGAGTTACAAGTTAATGTTCGAAACATTTTTTCTGCTTATTTAGAGCAGAATGGTCACCGGAAAACTCCCGAACGCTTTGCAATACTCGCAGAAATTTATAATCATATAGGACATTTTGATATTGAATCCTTGTATGTAAATATGAAGAATCATAATTACAGGGTTTCGCGTGCAACCTTGTATAATACGATTGAATTATTAATAGCTTGTAGCCTTGTACGTAAGCATCAGTTTGGAAAAAACATTGCTCATTTTGAAAAATCTCACGGCTCTAAACAACATGATCACGTTATCTGCACTGATACAGGTGAAGTAATGGAGTTTTGTGACCCTAGAATACAACAAATTAAGGCCACTATTGAAGAAGTTTTTGGTGT
>CAIUSK010000251.1 GCA_903901805.1 uncultured Flavobacteriales bacterium | reverse complement strand
TTTGCAATCATTTTATCGCTCAATCCTTTGGATTCTGCGAGCGATTTTAAAGAAGCTTGTTGTAGGAACAAATATTCAGCAATATAATCATGCTTCGGAAAATCAGCATATTGAATATGATAATTGGATAAGGGATAGGTACTATTTAAAACAGGAGATGCAAAAATAGCTATGTAACTATTGCCAAAACTCCGAATGGATGCTTTGAATTTTTGTTTTCCATCTAGGGAAGAAAAAAAGTATAACGATTTTGGGTTTATCTCTTCATTCTGCAATGAACCGGAAAATCCTGATTTTTGATCCCAACTAAAATGCTGCTCGAAAGAATCTAATTCTTTCATTTCTGGTAGCATTTTACGGTAGTTATCTCCAAATCTTTTTATCAAAAGATCTTTTGTTAGCACTAAAATAAAAGGATTGGCAAAGTTGGTTATCTCCTGTAATTCCTTTTCAACACTAATTAAGTGTGTATTATGTTTTCGCAACTCAATTAAACGAACTACACTATTAGCCAGCGTTTGAAGACCAAACAATTGACTTTCGGACAACATCCTTTTTTTTGAATCTATTGCACAAAGAGTACCAAGGGCAAACCCATCTGAGTCAACTAAAGGAATACCGGCATAAAAACGAATTTCTGATTGACCCGTAACCAAGGGGTTGTCTGAAAAACGGTTATCTTGCTGTGCATCCTCAACCACCAAGGGTTCAGTGGGGTTATTAATGGCATGTGCACAAAAAGAGATTTCTCGTGACGTTTCAGAAATTTCTAAACCCACTTTGGCTTTAAACCATTGTCTATCCTCATCAATTAATGTAATCAGCGCTATCGGTGTTTCACAAATTTGTGCCGCAAGAGCTGTAATATCATCAAATTCTTTTTCTTCGATAGAATCTAATAAACCATAGGACTTCAGTGCCGCTAGTCGATTATCTTCATTTTGAGGGATAGGAGGCAACATCATTTATTACCAACTTATTAAGAACACATCACACAAATCACCTTTATCTTTAAATTCAATTTGCTCTGTTTTAACCACCATATCAAATCGTTTTCCCAACCCTTGAATCAAACCACGCAACATGGGAATCATTCCATTTCTATGTGAACGATATTCCAATTCAATTGAATTACTTTGCTGATTTCTGGTTGAAAATTGCGGTGGGGCTAATTCTGGCATCACGTTATTTACGTGATGGTGCAATAAATCTAAGTTATTCAAAAAATCAATGAATGTATCACCCGCTAGATTTAGCATTTCGGCATAACCCTCATTGGCAGTATACAATATCCAATATTCGCCGAAAGCTTCTAATAATTGTTCAGAGTCTGCTCCCAAAACTCGACAAGCATTACCAATCAAGGTAAAAGTAAGTGAATCAGGATAGGGAAGTAAACCAACAAAATCTTCTTCAACAAAATCAGATAATCTACAAATTTCAACCCAGTTCTCCATTCCATGATTCTGAACTACTAAATCCTTAATTGCTTTATTTACAAGACCATACATAATTTTACACTATAATTGAGTAAAGTTACAAAAATAAAAAATGGGGTTGCTTTAAGGGGGTGTAAATTAAGTAGAAAATCGTACAAAATAAGTAGTTTCACTTAGTGACAATGGAGGGTGACGACAACAACGGAAAACTATTTTAAAATATTGAAGCAGATTTGCAGATTTTCACCCGTAAAAATTAGTAGTTTTACAACTAACCAATGAGCAATACGGACAAAATTATTTTAGGAATTGACCCAGGAACTACAGTTTTAGGTTACGGTTTGGTTCATATCAAGAATAATGAATTATCCATGCTCACCTTTGGAATCATTCAACTTTCAAAATTAACGAACCAACCCGATAAATTAAAACGAATTTTGGATCGTTTAAATGGTATTATTGCTGAATACAAACCCGATGAAATGGCTATTGAAGCTCCATTTTTTGGAAAAAATGTTCAATCCATGTTGAAATTGGGCAGAGCTCAAGGGGTTGCCATTGCAAGTTGCTTGAATCATAACATTCCTTATGAAGAGTATTCACCACGAAGGATTAAACAATCTATTACTGGTTCTGGAAGCGCATCCAAGGAACAAGTTGCTGCCATGTTGCAAAAAATTTTAAATTTTGATGAAATGCCCAAATATTTGGATGCTACCGATGGATTAGCAGTGGCAGTATGTCATCATTTTTCGAAAGGAATAGGAGAAAACAACAAAGACAAAGGTAAAGGTTGGGCGACATTTTTAAGCGCCAATCCATCAAGAATCAAGAAATAATGCGTATTAATCTATATACAGACGGTGCATGCAAAGGAAATCCGGGGCCGGGCGGATACGGTATCGTTCTGGAATTTAAGGGTAAGAAAAAGGAGATTAACTGTGGGTATAGGTTAACAACAAATAACCGCATGGAATTGATGGCATTAATTGTTGGTTTGGAAAGTATTAAAACGAATCAATATCCAGTTCATGTTTTTTCAGATTCAAAATACGTTATTGACTCCATTTCCAA
>CAIUSK010000250.1 GCA_903901805.1 uncultured Flavobacteriales bacterium | reverse complement strand
TATTATTCCCCTGTTATTGGCCGCGCCTCTATTCTTTCAAGATAAAAAAACAATCTACTGGTTCCTTTTCCTTTTTGTATTGGGAACAACGATTGTTACGATTTACACTTTAATTCATCACAGCATCTATAATTTTGGTGAAAAAGAAGGCCATTGGGTGATGTACCCATTTTTTAAAGATCACACTATTTATGGGGCCATTTTAGCACTGGTTTTACCCTTGTCGATTAGCCTATTTTTTATAAAAAAAACAAATCCTTTAGAAAAAACGGGCTTATATACCCTTGTCGGAATTTTATTACTTGGACTATTCTTTTCATATACAAGGGCTGCATGGCTTAGTGTTTTTGCGGCATTGTTTGTTTGGTTATTAATTTATCTTCGTATTAAGCTGCCCTATTTGCTTTCCATTGGTTTTGCCGCGCTTCTGGGTCTGTTTGTTTTTTGGGATCAAATTCAAATGGAGTTGGCACGAAATGAAGAAGTTCATACGACAGAAGAATTTGGTACGCGTCTCCAAAGTGCCGCAAACGTATCAACAGACGCCTCCAATTTGGAAAGAATAAACCGTTGGGCTTGTGCTATTGAAATGTTCAAAGAACGACCACTTCTAGGTTTTGGTCCCGGAACATATGCATTGGAATATGCCGAATTTCAAGAACCTGAAAACTTAACTATTATTTCAACCAATTTCGGAGATATGGGAAATGCACACAGTGAGTACCTCAGTGCGCTCTCTGAAACTGGAATTTTTGGGTTTTTGGCCTTTATTTTTTTGATTTCAACCATTTTTTTTACCGGTGTGCGGTTATATTATAAAATAGACAAACATGACCAAGGCACTCGAGCTATTGTACTTGCCTGCATTTTGGGTCTAAGCACCTATTTTATTCATGGGTTTTTAAATAATTATTTAGATACCGACAAAGCCTCTATTCCTATTTGGGGCATTTGTGCTATTTTTATTGCTTTAGCAAATCAGAAGAACACTCAAAAGAAAGAAGACGTCTAAAAAAACAATCGCCCATTTATCCATTCACCGTCTAAGATTGCTTGGTGTTTTTTATAGAAGTTTATGGCTGGTTGATTCCATTCTAGTACTTGCCAATCCATTCGTTTAACTCCTAATTCTCTGGCTTTTTCCACCGTTTTATGAAACAGTTTCTCTCCTATTCCATTTTTTCTTTTTTCGGGTAGTACAAAGAAATCCTCTAAATACAAACATTTGCCTTTCCAGGTAGAGTAAGAAAAATAGTATAAAGAAAAGCCAATAATGTGTTGCTCTTCTTCGGCAACAAAAGCATGACAAATTCTCTCTTCAAACAGGTCTTTACGAAGTTGTTCTGGTGAGTTGGTTACTTGTTCAGGCGCTTTTTCATACACCGCCAATGCATAAATTAAATCGAAAATAGCCTTTTCATCTCCAGGTGATGCTTCTCTAATTTGCATTATTGTACCCCTGCTAAGTTGAATCTTAATTTAAAGCCCGTGCTCAAGTTTTGAGTTGGATATGCGGTTGCAATCTTGGGTGTATTCAGCACTTGATCATAATAAAACTGCAGCGTTAAATTTTGTGATAAGTTATAATCAGCAGATGCTTTAATAGAAATTACGCGCTGACCAGCTGTTGCTTGATTAGTTGTTTCTACAATTTTGCGAATAACAGTTAAATTGTCTCTAAAAGAAAAGTCAAATCGAATGTTAACATCACTTGCAGGAACGCGTTGAATAGGGAGTTTTACTTTAGAAAATTTATATCCTGTTCCAATTATCATTTCATTTCCTAATACTTCCGTTACTTGATTATTATTCAAAGAAAGGGTTGCGCTTCGGTCTTTTTTATACTCAAACTTGGTGATCAATCCTTGGGCTTTAATGTTCCATGTGGCATCAAATCCAATCAAAGGAGAGAATCGTTCAGTTATAACCACATTCTGAACTTGCATTCCTGCAATAAAATTGTTGTTAATGTCGCGCGCACTTGCATTCCCATTTGCGTCTAATTCTGCATTTAAGTTGGTTTGCATGCCGTTTACACTAACCGTTGAGCTATATCCATGTTTGACTACAAAATTCTTTACGTATTTCTTTACAAATGCATATTTTGTTAACCCATTATAATTAATGGACCAATTGGGAAGCGGTGTGTTTTTAATTGGATTAATTGTTTGATTATTCACGTTCGTTTTACTGTAAGCGGTCAAAAAAGATCCTAATACCACTTCTTGTTGACTTCCAGAATATCCAGTATAGTATCCAGAACCATTTATTGAGGAGGAATTTGCGTTTTGTTGGCCTAGTAGAGATGAAACAGTTTCTCGATTAGATAGTAAGGTGTTAAATGTTTCAGATGTCCAATCGCGTGGATTAATAAAAGCAAAAGCAGATCCAATGGTAAGATTAGAATAAGTTAATGTTGACGTTTCAACTCTACTTTGACTTTCAAATTGACTATTTGTACTATTCCAGCGATAGAATTCGGAGGAGTTATTGCTGTAATTTCTATTCAATGTCATCTCGATAATTACATCTTTTAATGGTTCCAAGGTGGCGCGTAAATTCAAATTAGCTGAATGGGTTGTGGTGAAAGCTTTATTTAAATTACTATTTTGCACCAACCAATTATTGTTTGTAGCAAGTGTAGAAACGTCGTAATTATTTGATCTACCAAGGATATCATACCCTTGTTTACCAAATGCGAAACTTGATAGGCCATAGGTATTACTATTCATCCCCAAGTTTCGAGATTCTTGATTATATCCTGGTAATAATGTTCCATCGCTCAAAGCATATGTACCAGACACATTTCTAACGGTCATAATTATCCGAGAGCCAGCCGCTAAAATAACATTTGGTTTTTCTTTTGCTTTTTCAGCCTGTCTTTTTTTCCGTTGATCCTTTTTCTTTTTACACAGGTATTTCTTTTTTTCTTTAGGAGTCATTTTGGCCAACATTTCGGCTTCTTTCTTTTGATCTTCTTTCGCTTTTTCTTCTTTCTTTTGATCATTTTGATTAGGCTTTCCGTCTTTCCCATCGCCCGTTGAATCTTTTACGCTGAGTTTTCCTCGAGCTGTTTTGCCACCAGCTAATACTCGTTTAAAGAAAGGTACTTTATTGTATAGATTTACAAAGTTGGCTTGCCCCGTAAAATTAACCGTTCTGTTGTTTTGAATGGTGTTACCAAACTCCGTTTGTCCGAGTGGTGAGCGCTGCCAGTTAAATGTACCCGCATACTTACCATTCAAACTCAACCAATCTGTTAATGGAAACTTGTCTAGAGGAAGGTTTGCACTGATAGAATAATTGTGCGTATAGTCCATTGTTCGACCAAAAGTACCAATTTGCGAACGCAAGGTATCCATATACTCGCGGTAACCTGCAGGGTCTAGTTTTCTATCTACGCGGCTGTTTCCTTCCTCAAAAATGGCGCGATTAGTAGCGCTAAATGTTGTTTTAATATTTTTGGTCAAATCATAACCCACGTTATATCCCCTCACCCAATCAAATCGTTTTAAAAACACGGGCGCAAACTCGTAATCAGGGACCAAATTATTTCTTATTTGACGTTCGTTGTAGAGACGTGAAACATCATTAGTGAACGTAATATTCTTTGGCATAAAGAAAACATTGGTTTCCTTCACTAGCTTCAACCATTTCGATTTTTGAACCGGTTTCCATTTTTTAAATGGCTCCCATGGTTTGGATGCAAATGTGTAGTTATAATTCAATGCCCCCGTATACGTTTTTGTCTTATCAAAATTGATGTTAAAATCACGGCGAATTACTTCTGAAAAAGCATAGTTTGCAGACCAATTATTTATTTTCCAAAAACCTGGTTTTGCTCCAGGACCTGCCTCTTTTCGAACGTTTGAAAAGTTATATGATCTTCTTTCCGTAAAATCTTGACCCAACTTAGATTTTTCTCTGCGAGTGGCCAAATCATAATCTCGTAATTTGACGTCGGGATTAAATGGATCGTATTCAGGATTAATAATTCCTAAAGAATATCCATAGAAAAACGGCAATGATAAGCGTGTTTTTTTGCCTAAAAACTGTCCCAGCTGAACGGTTGTATTAAGATCAATTCCTATTTTCTCATTTCGTTGGCGCTCTTGAACCCTGCTTTCAATACTACCCCAGTTGATTCCTGAGTAGTTTCCAGAGGCAGAAACCGTTGCCACATCAGCAATTTGCATTCTCATTTGTCCGATGGCGGCATCACCGCCTTCGCTCACAAAGTCAGTTAAACGTAACTCGTTCACCCAAACTATTGCACATTCGGCATCACCATTATCAGGCTTCCAAATATTATTTGGATCGTTTTTTAGAGGATTCCGAACACCAATCATAATTGTTTTTAGCCCCTGAAAGTTTGGATTACCTTTCACTTTTATTTTTCTATTGGGGTTTTTTGGATCTAATTCAGCGTACTCCACCACATACGAAACTCCCGTGGCGCCGTTTTCTATCTTTTGATTTCTTTCTTTTTTTAGATTCAAAAAGTCATCAAATACAATTTCGATATTGTTGTTTTGGGGCCAAATATCATCCGCCACTGTGGAATACCATTGAGTTACATCCATTGGTAACTCATATTCATAATAATTCTCAACGAAGTCAGTTCCCAAGCGCACAAACATAGTTAAATCTTTGTCTTTCAGCGTGTTTGGATTTATTTCTTCCGCATGAACAAACATCTTTAATTTTTTATATGTTCGAACGTCAAACTGAACATTTTTATAGGCTGCACGAGCATCTCCATCTTGTAATCCGCATATTTCCAAAGATAATGACTGTTCATTTAATTGGCGTTGATACACTTGCGATGGGTCTATTTCTCTTGTAATTCCTGGAGGGATTTCATATTTCACCGGCGAGCGTTGATCGTTTTCTTCCACATTAACTGCTCCAATATTGAAGGTTGTTAAATTTGGGTCCGTTTGTACGCTCAACCCGGGTTGATTTAAGTCCAATAGATACCTTCTCCATTCTCCGCGAATTAGTTCCAATCGAGCAAAACGTAAGACTACCTCCTCATCAAAATCTTTTAAGAACATACGCATGAAGCGTATTGAACGGAAATCTTGAATGCCATTTACTCTTTTTTCATAACCAACTAAAGGCACTTTAAATTGATACCATTTTTCCGTTTTATTCCCGTTTTGATACGTTTGAACATTTGTAATAAAGTTTTTACCCACTTGCATTTCAGACGGGCGTAAACTTAGTTTGTATTGAAAATAACTTTCTGTTTCGGATAAATTATTATCCTGATTGATGTCTTCAATATCAGGCTGATTGGTTGCTTGTGTTGGATAACCATCAGTATTTGCAGTGTCTGACATCTCACGCGTGGGAGAATTTCCCTCCATACCGTTGTATTTCTTATACCGTTCTAAAATAGTGGCCGTCTGAGTGTCATAATTGTCATCCAAATAATAATTGTAATCATCATTCGAAACGTCAGCTAAAATTTTGGCTTTTGTGTCTGGGGATAAATCAGTTGTGTTTTGCACCCAAGTTACAAAATCTTGAAATGCAGCTTTCTCTTCGGAAGATTTCCAACCATCAATTCCAACATCTTGATTCAAGCGAGAAGCGGGATCTGTGTCAAATGCATTAACTACTACTTGTTGAGTAGAAACCTTAGACCATGCGGTTGTATCCAAATTATCCGTTATGCCAGTTCCTAAAGGAGGTAATCCGTTTTCAAAACTCTTTCTTGAATCGGGTAAAATATCCTCAGAAATATTACCAAGATTGATGTAAAAATCTCCCCCGGTATGCATGGAATTTGGATTGGCATTTTCCGCATCATCATTAAACGGATCCAGCACCCAAAACTGAATAAACTCAATATTTGCCAACTCAAAATCATTGGTGGTTAATGAACGCATTATACCGCCCCATCTATTTTCTGGATTTGTAAACGTTCCATCCGGATTAATTGTACTGGATAAATCGTAATTATACATACCACGCTCGCTAGGATAATAAGCTAAATCAAGAATTGGAATATTCGGGATAGAACCATATTGCATTTGTAAATTCGGGAAAATATCCACCTGATTGACCAACCTCATCCTACTATCAGATAACATTTGAGGGTTTTGTTTAATGTGTTGTGGCGTTAAAGAATTTCCTTGATAGAAAACGGGGTCGATAACATACCAAGAAAGATTGGCACGTTTATATCCTGCAGCTAATGTTTTTGTTTGTGCCTCAGGAAATAAATCTGATTGGCCTTGTGGAATAGAAGCCATGCGCCAAGATGAAAATTGACGTAAATCTATCGCGCTCTGTGAAGCTTCAAAATCATCAATATAAGATGTTCCTTCCTTATTAATTGCGCGCGGTTGTCCCGGAATTAAGCGCGCAACCTCCCCTGTAAATGACAAAGTAGACATTGCACTAGTAGATATTCCCGGCAAGAAATCAATCAATTTTGTTAAGAAGGGCAGATTAGTTTTAAACGCCAAATCGGTGCCAATCATGGTGTTTTTAAATGGTTCGCTGCCTATATCTACTTTTTGGGTAACGGGTCTTTCAAGCATTCGTAATGCCGTAGCACCAATATTAAACTTATCACTCAAACGATAACTATATCGCGCACCGTACATAGACCTT
>CAIUSK010000249.1 GCA_903901805.1 uncultured Flavobacteriales bacterium | reverse complement strand
TCCAACGAATTAAAAATATGAAGAATAGTGATTTCATAAAATCACTCACTGTTCTTTTGACGGGTACATTAATCGCTCAGTTTATTGGATATGCGCTAGCGCCAGTAATATCCAGGCAGTTTTCACCTACTGAAATGGGTGAATTTGGAATGTTTCAACGTTGGGTTGTTCTTTTAGCTACAATAGCCACGGCACGTTACGAATTTTCCTTACCACTGCCCAAACGAGACGAACATTCCTTTCAGTTATATCGTTTGGCACTTTTTTCAACCATGGTAACATTGGGTATCACCCTAGTTGGTTTTCTCATCTATGGATTGTATATCGAAAAAGCGGTTGGTTTTGCTCTTTGGGCATTGGTGCTCGTTTTCTCCACCGCAGCATTAGTCTTTTTTAATTTGGGTACCAATTGGGCTATAAGACACAAGGAATTTAAGCGGATTTCCTTTTCAAAAATGACTAATTCACTTAGTTTGAATATTTCGCGTGTTTTGAGTGGCTTTTTTCACATGGGTAAATGGGGACTTTTTTTATCTTTTTTACTCAGTCTTTTAATTGGAGCAGCTCACTTTTTGAAAGATTTTTTTCACTGGAACAAAAAGCCAACCACATCTCTTTCTAAGAAGAAAATGATGAGTTTAGCAAGGACATACAAAGATTTTCCGCTCATTAATTTACCCCACGCTTTATCCGATAATTTAAGGGAAGTTTTGGTTGCTCTACTAATTATTGAGGTTTTTTCAGAACAAATTTTTGGTTCCTTTGACCACACTTTTCGCATGCTTCGTTTACCGGTTATGATTATTGGTACTTCTATTTCACAGATTCTATTTAACCGGATTTCTTCCTATCGTCTTGAAAAAAAAATGCTTATGCCTATCGTTGTTAAGGTATTTTTGTCCTTATCGGTTCTGTCCTTAATTCCCTTTTCTATTGTTTATTTTTATGGACAACCTTTATTCGTATTTGTATTTGGAGAACAATGGCAAGAATCTGGAAGACTTTCTGAAATTATGGCTCCTTGGCTCATGCTAAATTTTGTTAGTTCCCCTTTAACGATTATTCCTCTCGTTTTGGAGCAGCAAAAAAAATTCTTTTTCATTGGTATTTCTGCCTCCATACTACAAGTGCTAGGTTTTTTAGTTTTACCTATGATATTAAATGAATATAAGGATGGAATGTATATGGTATTTCAAATAATCACATGGTCACAAGTTGCCATTGGTTTAATAACGGTGATGTTTATTTTTTCTATTATTCAAAAGGAAGATCGTAAAAATGCAGCCTACTAAAAAAAGCCTAGTAATTGTTTGTGCGCAGTTTTATCCTGTGAAACATATTGCGGCATTTCGAATGAATGCATTAGTGAAGTATTGGGATCATCAAAATTTTGATATTTCCGTTTATTGTTATGGTGATGAAGAGATACAAATTGAATACGAGGGAGCTAAGGTATTCGTGTTATCTGGCTCTGCATGGATAAAATTACGGCAGCAACAACCCGGAATGCCCACCTGGAAACATAAATTATACTCGTTGAATAATCGGATTATTCGTTATTTTTCGAAAAATGATTACCCCGGATGGTCTAAAAATGTCTTGCGTTCGATAAAACAAAATCAGGCGAAAATTGATGTGCTATTTACTTCCTTTTCTCCTGTAGATGCTCATATTGTGGGATTAGAACTGAAACGGCATTTTACTTCTTGCTATTGGATTGCAGACATGCGGGATGAAATGAGTATGAATCAAATGCTCAATGAGGGCGATAGGTTATATTATCGAAAAATAGAAGGGGAAATTGGTTTGAGCGCGGATTTAGTTACTGCTGTGAGTAAACCAATCTTAGATGGTTTTCAAGCGATTTTTAAATCAACTACCTGTCAGTTTTTGGAGATTAGAAATGGCTTTGATCACGATTTCCACCCGGTGAAAGTTCAGAATGAGTGGTTTACATTTGTTTACGCCGGTACTTTTTACGGTAAACGAAAACCAGATGTTTTTTTTAAGGCACTGTCCGAGTTGAAAAATAATAATGAGTTACCCAATCACTGGAAAATTCAATTCATCGGTACGCACCGTAATTTTTCTATTTCACAAGAATTTTTACCGCACGTTGAGTTTATTCCCCAAATTTCGAATGAAGAGGTTGTGGGGTATCTCTCTGTTTCCGATTGTCAATTGCTCATTCATCCTCCTTCAGCGGCAAAAGGTATTTTTACGGGTAAAATTTTTGATTATTTATCGGTGGAACGTCCAATTTTAGGCATAGTTGACCCAAATGATGTGGCTTCCGAACTCATTAAATCATGTGAAGCTGGTTTTATTGCCGATTTTAACTCCGTACAAGAAATTTCAACTGGAATTAGAAAATGCATCCAAGTGTGGAAAGGGGAGGAGTCGTTATCCTATAACCATGCTGAAATTCAATCTTTGCACCGCAAGCATCAAGTTCAAAAATTAGTTACCTTTGTTCGTGGAAATCTTTAAAAATCGTTTTTCATTTTTGATGAATAGCCAATCCCGGTTGGTTGTTTCGCAGTTATTTCTTTTATGGTGGTTAACCATGCCTTTTCAATCTAAAATATTGGGAATTTCTCTGGGTCCTCTTACTATTTATCCCAATTTGATTTTGTCCTTGATTCTTGCACCAAGTGTCTTGCTCTGTTATGGGAAGTTGCATAAATACATGCTGGTCTTATTGGTTTTTTTAATCGGCTGGTTTATATATGGTTTAGTTTTCGGTAGTATTCAAGGTTGGAATGCTGCTGCGGTTTTTGATGTGCGTAACCTTGGTTTACAGGTGCTTTTTGCTTTTGTTTTAGTGGGGATGTTCGGTTATTTGGGTAAAGACAAATTCTTGAGTCAAGTAAGGATTGGTTTAAAATCAATGTTACTGGTGTTTTTTATGGTGGGATTTATAGAGTTTTTAACCGGGATCCATTTTGCTGGTGATAAAACACTTGAGCTGATTACTTTACCAGTAGGTAATAATTTCTATGCTCCGATGTTTATTTTTGATAATCAGAATACGTTTTTAACTTATATCATTGGCACGCATTTATTACTGATGATCTTAGATCGTTCGTGGAGAGAAAATAAATGGAGACTTGGAATGGTTTGGATGGGTATTTTTCTTTTTGCTGTTTACGCTGATTCAAATTTCGCCAAATGGATAGTTTATTTAAATCTAGGCTATCTCGCTTTTCATTATGGAATTGAACACTTCAGTAGAAAAAAGCTGCTAATTGGTGGTTTATTGAGTGCCATGCTTCTGCTTACATTTTATCAAAACACCTTGTTTTATGGACCGTTGTTAGAAAATTCGGCTTCTTATCGAATCAATACATTGACCTTATTGGAATCTGATTCTACCGGATACAACCTTACACCGGCCCGTGAAAAATTGAGTAAGCAAGAGCAGAAAAAGGTAATTGAGTATATGGATTCACTTCATAAAAACAATCC
>CAIUSK010000248.1 GCA_903901805.1 uncultured Flavobacteriales bacterium | reverse complement strand
GAGTATTTATCTGAAAATGCATGTTGAGATACAGAACCTAAAAATTTTCCAACAAAACCATATTTTTTTGACTTTAATTTAAAATCATCTTCACTATCATTAAGAAATCCATAAATTTCAAATTTATCAACAGGGTTTTGGGAATGAATATCTTCTAAATAAGAAATTACTTCAGAAGCAACTGCGCCACTACCGATAAAAATTATTGGTTTCATACTATTGTTAATCATAAATATATCTTTCGCCATGACCAGGAAAAATTGTTAAACCATTTAAAATATTTTGACATTTATTTAAACTCGAATTATACTGTTTAATTGACCCTGTAGGTAGGTTAGTCACAGCACGATTACCTTTAAGTAAAAAATCACCTGAGAAAAAGAAAGTACCAAATCTTAAACTTAATGAGGAATCTGTATGACCAGGAGTTTCAATAATTTCAAAATCTAAACCAATTATATTTAAACTACCTGCTTCTACAATAATTTCAGACTTATTCACAATTAAATTCAATTGATTATGAAAAATGGACAAGTTTTTTTTAGAATCAGGTAGACGTTCTGATGTTTTCTCAGAAGAAACAACGATTATCTCAGGAAATGTGCTTCTTAAAAAATTTACACCTAAAATATGATCAAAATGTTCGTGTGTAAGGAAAATAAATTTTAATTTTAAACTATTTTTATACAAATAATTGATTATTCTTTCATCTTGATCTGTTCCTGGGTCTATTATTATGGATTCTGAATTTTGAGAATTTGAAATAATATATGTTACAGAATCAATAGGAGAATTAGTAAAAGCTTCTACATTGATCATTACCCTGTAATATTGATACTTCTTCCGCCATCTACAGTAATTTGCTGACCTGTAACCCATCTAGATTGATCAGAAAGTAAAAACAAGACAGCATCTGCAATATCATTTGAAGTTCCAATTCCTAAAGGATAATAAGCCGCCATTCTTTGACTCACTTCTTCGTTTTCAAAAATAGCTTTTGTCATTTTTGTAAGAACTGCTCCTGGCAATATAGAATTTAATCTTACTTTAGGAGCGAGTTCTACAGCCAAGCTTCGCATTAGCCCATCTAAAGCTGATTTTGATGAACCATAAGTACTCATTGCTTTAGCTCCTCTATTACTTATATTACTAGAAATTAACACCACACTATTCAAAGAGGAATTATTATTTTTCTTACTATTTAAAAGTTTTATAATAATACTTGCCGAAAATACATTTGTTTTGAAAGTTTCTAACATTAAATCCTGACTAACCAATTTCAATGGAACCATCTTCATAAAACCAGCACAATGAACAAATTTCTCAATTGTAAGCTGATTATGAGAAAGAAAAGTTATGATTTTCTCTTCTAAATTTTCGAAATCAGATAGGTCAAGTGGAAGAATAAAAACATTGTTATTAGTTGAACATTTTTCTTTTAAAGCTTCAAGTTTTTGTATATTTCTTCCACTCAAAACAATGTTATAATGTTTTGCGATCTCAATTGCTATCTCCTCGCCAATACCGGCTGTAGCACCGGTTAAGAAAACTGTTTCTATCATAAATTTATTGTGAAGTGAAACCTCCATCAACTGATAAGATTGTTCCAGTAACCCATTTACTCATGTCAGACAAAAGATAGGTTATACCATAAGCAATATCATCAGCTTCACCCAATCCCAATGGGTGAAGCAAATTTAATCTTTCATTATAATCACTATCAAAAGATCCGGCCACATTTTCAAGCATTTTAGTTTTAATAAAACCAGGAGCTACGCAGTTTACACGTATCTTTTTAGAAGAGAGTTCTATTGCTAAGGATTTAGTGATGCCATGAATTGCAGATTTAGACATAGCATAAGCAACATTTGCAGATGATCCAACAAAACCATAAACGGATGAAATCAATACTATTGAAGGGTTTTCTATTTTATACATTTTATTTTTAGAAAATATCTTTGATAGTTCTATGGCTGCAATTGTATTTATTTTTAAAACTTTATCAACTGTATCCAAATTTAATGTTTTCAAAGGTGAAATGTATGGAATGCCAGCAAGGTGGACCAATCCATCAAGTGCACCAAATGATTTTAATTTATTTGTGAGTAAATTTTTAATTCCGTGACTATCGGACAAGTCAATTATCAGTAAATCACAATTATCATTACACAAAGATAAAGTTTCTTTAAGCGAGGATTCATTGACATCCAGCAATAGAAGCTTTGCACCTAAAAAAGACAAATACTGTGCCGTAGCTTTTCCTATACCAGAACCTGCGCCACTAATTAGTATTGATTTTCCTGAAAAGTCTAAAAAATCTTTACGCATTTTGTTTTGATAAAATTAATTTATATAAGCCTTCGATGGTTGTGGAATTCGCAATTTCAAAATTTGTTAATGAGACATTATACTCACTATCTGATAAAGCTATGATTGATAAAGTTGTCAATGAATCCCATGCATCGAATGAAGCAAGTTCGTCTGTTGGATTTAAACTATCAACTTCCATTATTTCCGCCATTTGATTTAAAAAATTATCCATTTTATTATTTTAATTTATTTATAAATAAGTTTGCAAAAATTTAATTTGCCAATTTTCATAATAAGACTTCCCCATGTTAACCCTACACCAAACCCCGAGAAACAAACATTAATTTCTTTGGTTTCTAATAGTTCGCCGAAATTGTAAATTGTAACAATTGGTATTGTAACACCACTTGAATTGCCAAAATTTTCGACAACATTGCATGGCATTTTATCTCGGCTAACCCCTATTTTGTCTGCTAATTTTTGAAGCATAAATCTATTCGGTTGATGAAATAAAAAATAATCGATATTTTCAAGCTTTTCATTAGCACTTTCCATTATTTTCTTTATCTGTATAGGCACATTTGTCAGCACAAAATTAAAAACATTGTCACCATGCATTACAAGATGATTTTTACTCCTTTTATTTCCGAAATCATCTTCATACATTTCAGATGTAGCTTCATTTATAGGCACTCTCGAACCACCAGCAGGTATATTCAATGCCATTGCACCTTTCCCATCCATACAGATTTCGCCATACACAGTTGTTAATTCTGGAGTGTTTTCTATGATTGTTATTG
>CAIUSK010000247.1 GCA_903901805.1 uncultured Flavobacteriales bacterium | reverse complement strand
TAAATATGTATTAACTCACCCGGCTTTTTGTTCAGGTGATTTTGATACGAATTTTGTTAAAACCTATTTATCCGATATTGAAGCAATTTATGATGGTTTCGCGGATGAAACAGCTGCTTTACAAAGTGGAATTAATAAACTTTGGGATGACCTAAAAGCAACAAACAAAAAACAATTTGCCTCTCATCCTATTATCACAAACTGGGTAAAAGTTCCTTAATCAAAAATAGAATGTCAGTTGGTATTATTCTAAAATCTACAGGTAAATTTTATACCGTTTTAATGGATGATGGCATTGAAATCACAGCTCGACTTCGAGGAAAAATTAGACTGGAAGGACTGAGAACAACCAATCCAGTGGCCGTTGGAGATCGAGTAAACCTATTAGAAGACCAAGAAAATAACCAAGCAATTTACACGATTGAATCGGTTGAACCTAGACGCAATTATTTAGTCCGAAAATCAACAAATCTCAGCAAACAAAAACAAATTCTCGCTTCCAATATTGATTGTATTTATTTAGTAGTTACAGTGGAACAACCCACTACCCAATTAGGGTTTATTGATCGGTTTTTAGTTTCAGCAGAGTCTTTCCGTATCCCCGTTTCGATTTTATTCAATAAAATTGATTTATACAGCGAAGAGTCTAAATTAACGATGCAAATTTGGAAGGAAATGTATGAACGGATTGGATATCCTTGTCATTTCATATCTACTCTTGAATCAGAAACCTATCAGTTTTTAAACGAAGAAATCAAAGAAAAACAAGTGCTTTTTGCAGGAAACAGTGGGGTTGGTAAAAGCTCTATTGTTAAATGCATTGATCCTAGAATTAATTTGCGCATTGGAGAAATTTCTGAAGCGCATTTTTCGGGCAAACATACCACCACTTTTGCAGAAATGTATCAAGTTGAAACAGGTGGATTTATTATTGACAGTCCTGGAATTAGAGCATTTGGTTTAGTTGAAATTGAAAAAGAGGTGCTTGCTCATTATTTTCCAGAAATGCGTCGTATGTTGGGAGAATGTAAATTTCATAATTGCATACACGTAAACGAACCTCGTTGCGCTGTTAAAGATGCTGTGGAAAATGAAGAAATTGAAGAAACGAGATATATTCATTACTTACAGATGCTCGAAGACTATGGAAGCGGTATACACCGAAGAAATGACTACGAATGAGAGTTGTTATTCAACGCGTAACTGAAGCATCAGTAACCATCAATCAGCAGATTCATGGTCAAATTGAAACAGGCTACCTAGTATTGGCGGGCTTTGAAGAAAACGATTCAGATGAAGACTTACACTGGATTTCAAAGAAAATAACTGATTTACGTATTTTTTCCGACCAAGATGGAAAAATGAATCTTTCTGTTCAAGATGTGGGAGGAGAAATCCTACTGGTTAGTCAATTTACCGTATTTGCATCCACAAAAAAAGGGAACCGTCCTAGTTTTATTCGTTCTGCCTCTCCTGAAATTGCTATTCCCTTGTATGACAAGTTTATTTTGATATTGAATGAACTCCTTCCAAATAAAATTAAAACGGGTGTTTTTGGTGCTGACATGAAGATCTCATTAATCAATGATGGTCCAGTAACCATTACGATTGATTCGAAAGCAAGGGAATAAAATCGATTCTAAATAGTAAGGAAGAAAAATATCTCCATGGTGAGATAAACCTAAATATTATCGCTAATAATCGATAAAACGAATAGTCGAAACCCGCCGAATAATCTTATCTTTGTTGAACAATTTCTGACGTTCAATGGAAAAATTTATAGTAAATAATCAATGGCTAGAGTTAAGTGATATTCAATCAATTCTTGAAAACAAGAAAAATATTGAATTGGGTGAAGACGCCAGAAAAGCAATCATTGATTGTAGAAATTATTTGGATTCAAAAATTAAAGATTCAGACCAACTAATCTACGGAATAAATACTGGCTTTGGATCATTGTGTGATACTGCAATATCTCTAGAAAATTTATCACTTCTGCAACGAAATCTGGTTCTATCTCATGCTTGTGGAACTGGTAATCAAGTCGATACTAGTATTGTAAAATGCATGCTATTGCTGAAAATAATTGGTTTAGCAAAAGGCCATTCCGGTGTTCGAATAGAAACCATGGAACGACTTGTATTTTTCTATAATGAAGATATCTTACCGATTGTTTTTAAACAAGGAAGTTTAGGTGCTTCAGGCGATCTTGCCCCCCTAGCCCATCTTTCTTTGCCTTTACTCGGAGAAGGAACTGTTTGGTATAAAAATGAAATCTACTCCAGCTTAGAAGTCTTAAAATTATATAACCTTTCCCCAATCGAATTGGGTGCTAAAGAAGGATTGGCATTGTTAAACGGGACTCAATTTATGAGCGCACATGGGTGTATGGGATGGATAAAATCAATGCAACTTTGGGAAAACTGGATTCAAGTGGCAAGCCTTTCATTAGATGCTTACGACAGTAGAATGGAACCTTTCGGTGTTTCGCTTCATCAAATCCGAAATCATTCCGGACAACAAGTAACTTCTCAGAAAATGAGAGAAAATCTTGCGGATAGCGAAATTGCCAATCAAAACAAAATACACGTTCAAGATCCATATTCATTTCGCTGCATTCCTCAAGTACAAGGTGCAACCTGGGACGCATTACACTATGCAAAAGGAGTTTTTGAGAATGAAATGAATGCCGTAACAGACAATCCCACAATCTTTCCAGCGGAGGATCTAATTGTCTCTGGAGGAAATTTTCACGGACAACCCCTTGCAATAACCTTAGACTTCCTAGCTATTGCGATGGCTGAAATGGGCAGTATCTCAGAGCGAAGGGTATATAAATTAATCTCTGGCACAAGAGGTTTACCGCCATTTTTGGTTGCAGAACCGGGACTCAATTCCGGATTTATGATCGTTCAATATACATGCGCTTCAATTGTGAGTCAAAACAAACAATATTGTACGCCTGCGTCTATCGACTCAATTGATTCAAGCAACGGGCAAGAAGACCACGTGAGTATGGG
>CAIUSK010000246.1 GCA_903901805.1 uncultured Flavobacteriales bacterium | reverse complement strand
GAATCAACATGTTTGTGATCAGTGAAAAACTGAACCCAGGCATCTACTTCCTAAACATCACCAATGGAACGAAAACCACGCAAGTGATTAAACATGCGGTGAAGTAATCATAAACTTTCTATAAAACGAACGGCTGGGGAAACCTGGCCGTTTTTTATTATCTTCAACACCAAGCACTTCGAGCTCATCTCGCTCATCGAGCTCATCGAGCTCAGTCGAGACGAGCTTTGTCGAGAGGTAAAGTAAAAGCAAAACCAAAAGTTCTTTCATTTATAATGATTAATTTCATTCATTACTAATGGAAGTTATTAATCCTTGTAGATAACGCAGAAATAAGATGCTTACTAAAAAAGAACTTATCGAAATTAGAGAATATAGCAAATAACGTATAAATTGATCTTTATCTGGCAGAATTTATGCCGATTTTCAGTTATTCTTTGAAGGTGCAAAATCGAAATCCAAAAAAAGTCTATACACTTGATAATGGAATAGCTAGTACTATTTCATTGAGTTTTTCGGAAGACAATGGACGAAAACTTGAGAACCTAGTTTATCAACACCTAAGAAGGAAAAGCCACGAACTTTACTATTTTAAAGGCAAAAAAGAATGTGATTTCGTCGTACGACAGAAAAATCAAGTTATACAACTCATTCAAGTCTGCTATGAATTAAATATGGACAACAAGGATCGCGAAATTAGTGGTTTAGCTGAAGCAATGGATTTTTTCGAATTAAAAGAAGGGATAATTATCACCTTCGATCAGCAAGATGAATTTTCAGTTGATGAAAAAATCGTGAAAGTGATTCCCGCTAATCTATTTCTGTTTCATCCTTCATAATCTGAGTTCGGTTATTCAACCGTTGTCAAAACACGCTGTATTCAGATTTACCGACCGAAGGAAATAAACTTCATTTAAAAGTTGTTTTTTTCGTGGAATTTCGAAATTATTCTCTATTTTCACCTAGATTAATCGGCATACATTTTGTTAAGCTTCATTCAAATATTAAAAAATGAAACATTTTTTCTTTAGTGCGTTATTTACGCTTTGTTTTACGCACCTTTTTATTGCTCAGCGGACATTTGATACCCGTTTTGCTTCCATTCAAAATGAATTAACTGCTTGGGATCCCGTTAGAGGCCATTGGTTAGCATCTAGTTTATTGAATATTTCAGATAATAAACCGGTCGTTGATAGAGCATTTCCTGAAGATTTCACGCCTTTTGAAATTGCTAAGTTGATGCCAAATGATCTGCGTTTACGTGTTGTTGATACCATAAAAAAGAATGCTAGTGCACATCCAACCGAAGCCAATCGTTGGAATGCGATGAATTCAATTGTGGGTAGGGTAGGGTGCTCCTATATTTCTGGCCGTACCTACGGAGATCCACACTTAACTTCTTTTGACCGAGCAAATTATTCGTTTCAAACCGTTGGTGAATTCGTTTTGGTAAAATCAATCAATTCCAATTTAGAAATTCAATGTAGGCAGCAACCTCAAGGTGATAATTTCTCACTGAATACTGCCGTTGCAATGAATGTAGCTGGCGATAGAGTGGGTATTTATGCAGAAAACAAACCTGATTTTGACCCATCACCGCTGCGCTTAAATGGATCATCCATTCAATTGAGTGGCAGAACATACTATTTGCCTCACGGTGGAAATATCAGACTTACAGGTCGAAATTATGTTGTTACCTATCCAACCGGCGAGGTGGTTAATGTGGAAATGAGACAATCTGGTACCATGAGTTTTTTGAATATTACGGTTCAGGTTTTTGATTGTGACCGTTCAAATTTTATCGGTTTACTGGGCAATGCCAATAATAATCCAGATGATGATTTTTCAAATGCGGCAAATCGATCAAACCATTTAGTGTACTCCAATGTATTTGGTAATTCCAACGTGAGTCAATATGCAGAGAAGGAATACCTCGCTTTCTTAGCCGGTAATTTCGCCGAAGAATGGAGAATCAACCAAACTACTTCGTTATTTGATTATTCCATTGGTCAAAGTACATTAAGTTTTACCGATCGCAGTTTTCCACGTGTTCATTATACGGTAGATGACCTTAGTCCGAACCAGCTATCAAATGCTCGCCGTAACTGTGAAGACCGAGGAATTTTAGCTTCGGATATGCGCGGATGTATTTATGACCAAGGTTTTCTAAATATTGCACCAAACCCGGTACCCTCAAATCCAGATTTCACTCAGAATGTAAGCTTTAAACCTATAATACGTCCTGCGTTAAATACAAACCAACACGAATTTGCTGAGGGTAAAACACCAACAGGAAATGCTTTGCCAATTCAACAAGGACCTGGTTCAACTGATTCTGGTAAAGGAATTGGAGAAAAGGAAATGCCCAAGGAGATAAATAAGGAACCGATTGAAAAACCGGAACGTTCCAATAGTACTTTTCAGAATGAGCGCGAAAGACCACAATCAAACCCTAGCTATTCTGAGCCGAGTCGTTCCAATAATAAACCAACTTATTCAGCTCCAAAAAACCCTCCGGCTCCTAAGGTAAGTTCACCCAATCCAGTTTCTACGCCATCCATAAAAGGAATAAAAGGTAAAAATTAATTGTTTCTCTAGGAACATCTTGTAAATTGAATTACTTTTAATTTAGGATTTTAATTTTAGAGATATGTTTATTCAGAAAGTGCTTACTTCGTTTTTATTTTCCGTAGCATTGTTTTTTTCTGTTTTCGGTCAAAAATCGTTCTTTTTTGAGCGTCAACTAACAGATAATCCGGAAGGTATTTTTCCTGTTTGTATAAAAAATACGCCTGAAAATTTAGCGTTTCTTACCAAAGAAAAATATACGATTAAGCAAATAACTGCGCATTGGATATTCTTTAATTCTTCCGCAAAGTGGCTGGATGATCAAGTAAAAAATAAAACAATTTCTGATTTTTATTTCGAATTTTCTCCACCGAGTATTCTGGCAGACTCCGCCGTTGTTAGGCATAAGATAAATTTAGTGCATCAAGGGTTGGACTTAGATACTTCCTATACCGGAAAAGGGATAATCGTTGGTATTGTGGATCAGGGAATAGATTTTAATCATCCTGATTTTAAATCTTCTAATGGAAAAACGCGTGTGCTTCGATACTGGGATCATACGGTAAATGCGATCACTCCGCCACAACCCTATGGATACGGAACCTTGTGGGACAGTACGGCAATAAATAATGGTACTTGCACCAGTCTCGAAACTATTTCAGCGCACGGCACATCCGTTTCGGGAATGGCAGTTGGTAATGCCCGTGCGAATTCAAAAAACAAAGGTGCCGCACCAGAGGCGGATATCATTGTTGTGGAAACAGATTTTAATCTTCCCAATTGGACTTTATCCATTGCGGATGCCTGTGATTATATTTTCAAGGTGGCTGATTCTCTTGGGAAACCAGCAGTAATTAATTTGTCCTTGGGCTCATACCTTGGTAGTCATGATGGAAGAGATCCAGCAGCAGAATACATAGATTCCCTATTAGATGCCGCATCAGGCCGAATAGTTGTATGTGCAGCCGGAAATTCTGGAAATAGGGGAAAATACCACGTTACAGGTATTGTTGATCAAGACACCTCTTTTGTTTGGAACAAAAACAACCCAGGAAATACGTACATCGGCACAAATAAGATTTTGTTTGATATGTGGACGGATACCGCTGAAACGAATTTTTCATTTGCTTACGGTGCAGATTTACCAGCTCCCATTTATGGTTTGCGCGGAAGGACAACGTTTAGAAACCTTACTGCAAACATGGATCAATTACCTTTGTATGACACCATTTATAACGCTGCAGGTAATCGTATCGCCTGTATCGAAACATATCGGGAATTTGTTGGGCCTAATTTCCACATGCAGACCTTGTTTACTCAAATAGATTCACTCAATTACTTGTTTCGTTTTGAAACAGTTGGAAATGGAAAATACGATCTGTGGGGCGGCGCTTGGCAGCAATTGAGTGATTTTGAAACGATTATTCCATCCGTTGCTGCATGGCCTACTATTGCGCATTATCACATGCCTGATTCGCTTCAGACCATTGTTTCCTCTTGGAATTGTTCTGAAAAAGTTATTTCGGTTGGAAACATCACCAATCGAAATTCCTATATCGATAAAAATAATGTTACCCAAATCGGGACCACAAATCCAATTGGACAATTGTCGCCTACAAGTAGCAAAGGGCCAAATCGCTTAGGGGCAATGAAACCAGATGTTTCAGCCAGCGGAGATCTTTCTTTTGGTTCTGGTCCGATGTGGTATTTATCAAATTCTGCAAATAATCAGAATATAGAACAAGGCGGTTTTCACATCAGAAATGGTGGGACTTCCATGGCTTCTCCCGTTGTTGCTGGGTCTGCTGCGTTGTACCTACAAAAATGTAGCGGGCTTACCTATCAAGATTTTAAATCCGATTTACAACTTGCTTCCTTGGCAGATGCACAAACAGGAATCACACCTAATTTTGGATATGGATACGGAAAATTGAATACACATGCATTGGTTTTGTTAAAACACCAGCCCGTTACAATTCAAGGTCCGTCTGGTATTTGTCTTGGATCAAGCATCAATTTATCTTACTCTTCCTCCATGGTTCCAACAAGCATTAATTGGTCGAATGGATCAACAACAAATTCGATTTCTACTTCTAGCAGTGGGAATTTTTCTGTTTCCTTGTTGGATGCTCAGGGTTGTAGAACCAAATCACCAGTGAAGAATGTACAGTTGTATCAACTTCCTTTTGTAGATGCAGGGCCCAACCACATTTTATGTCCAAATGAACCATTTACCTTAACTGGAAGTGGAACAGCAAGCACATATTCTTGGTCAAATAACATTCAAAACAATACCTCATTTATTCCAGAGCTATCCGGATTTTATTACCTCACAGGAGTAGATATCAATGGCTGCTCAAACATGGATTCTACTTTCTTAGATTTCTACACGCTCATGCCCGTTGAATATACAGAAGGTGTATCCGAAATTGAGTTGAATGCACTGGCATTTAATGTTTCTGCAGGAATCCCAGGCGGTGGAACATATTCCGGTCCTGGAATCATTGGTACTTCATTTCACCCAGGATTAGCAGGAGAAGGAACACATGCGATCATTTATTCGGTGCAGAATACAAATGGCTGTTTTTCGACAGATACATCTTATATTACCGTTCTTAGTTCGGGCGGTTTAGAAGCGCAAAATCAATTTTATGTGCTTCATCCCAATCCAACTCAATCCAATCTAACAATAGTGTCTGCATTGGATTTGACAAGCGGTCTTGTTTATAGCGCGGATGGTAAGCAGATAATGAGTGTTGACCTCTCGGTTAATCGCACATTGGATGTTCAACTGCTTCAACCAGGCGTATATTACCTTGTTCTTGAGTCTGAAATCGGTACGAGTGAAATGAAATTCATTAAAGTCAATTAATCGATGCGAAAAATTTTCATCACAAGTATTCTATTATATGCACACGTTATCATTGCACAAGATCTGCGCCTAAAGAAAAATGAAGGTGGATTGATGAGCCTTGGCATTCGGTCAACAATAAGTGCGTTTAATGATAGCGAAACCAATAATTTCGGAAAAGGAGTAGGTGGTCAATTCCGTATTCAATTATCGGATAGAATCAATACAGATTGGTTTTTTGATTACCTCACGAGTGATATTGGATCAGTTGCTAACCGAACAGACTACCACATTGGATGGAGTGTGCTTTTTTATCCCTATTTAAAAGAAAATCAGTTGTTTAAACCATATATTTTGGCGGGTCATTGTTTTGATTATTCCTATATGGTGGATAATGTAGATAAGAATAATTTTGCTGAAAGATGGAGTTCGGCTGTGCAAGCAGGAATAGGAACCCATGTCAATATCACCAAAAGAATCGATTTATCCTTAACGAGTCAATATATGATTCATTTAGGCGGTCATATCCATCCAATAATAAACCAAAATAGTGTTTCTTTCCAAAATGAAACCGGAGTAAGTTTGGAAGGGCATTTACTCATTACCGTAGGGTTTAATTATAAATTGATTGATTTATGGTAAAATTTTTCATCCCCTTGGTGG
>CAIUSK010000245.1 GCA_903901805.1 uncultured Flavobacteriales bacterium | reverse complement strand
TCCCATGTGTGCTGTGAAGCGCATAGGTAAATTAGACTGTCCCAATATCATGGATTCATCTGGTGTATTTAAGTGATTAATAGCTAAACCTCCGAAGAATTTTTTAGTAAATACTACCATTCCGGCTGAAACATCGAAAAACCCACGATTTCCGCCCCTTGGCACATCACCAGTTTGGTAAATAAATCCTCTGCGTGGATCAATCATATCACCAAAAGTTAGTTTGTCCCAATCCAAAAACTTTTGATACCAAGATGCTTTTGCACCAAACATCATAGATGCCTTTCTACTTAATTTAACATGATATGAATAAATCAAGCCTATCATAGAGGTTTGAATGGTTCCTTGCCCTTGTTGGTCGTGCATGGCTAATACTCCAATTCCACCACTAACATTCTTGGCATACGTATCATAAGCAGCAGCATAAGTAACGTAATTACCCGTCAACTGAGGCCATTCATTTCGGTAATTCAATGCCAATCTAGGACAACCATGAGATCCGGCAAGCGCAGGATTTAAGTAAACCGGATTTGAATAAAATTGGGTAAACGTAGGATCTTGAGCGAATAATTGAAATAATGATACGCTTAAAATTGTACTAACTAGTATGGTTTTCATAATGATTATTTTAAAAGAATATAACGACGAGGTGATCGACTTACCTTTGAATTAACAGTAATTCCTAGTTGATGGGAAGTTGCTTTGTATCCCAAGACTTGTGAATAAGTATTGTCAAATTGATAGGTCAAAGAAAATTTGGACAACCTCAGACCCAAAGAAACGGCAAAATTGTTTTTGGAAGAAACTGCACCACCCAATGCTAACGCTTTTAACTGAAGATTAAATCCTCCCCATGTTTCTTTTCTGTTTTCAAATTGGTCATACATTATGTAGGGTGCGAAGGCAATATTACCAGATTTAGATTCGTAGTCTGTTCCTGTATAAATAGTTAGATGAGTACCTGCTCTGCGCGGATTTTGAATGTTGCTAGAGTAAATGTTGTCTTGGTGATGCAATAAATTATCCAATTGAATACCGGTATAAAACCACTTAGAATGAATAAGTAAAGAGGCTCCCAGATCTTTATACCACAATATTTTTCCAATTGGGCTACTACCGTTAGGATAAAAATCAAGAGAATTATTACGTTCTATCTCCACCTGATTTATTCCAGATACTTTATTCTCATCTAGTATTTTATTACCCATTTTTAATCGAACGGCTGGCTCAATTAATAATGATCTTGAAAGCGCTATTTTGGGTGAATAAACTAATGCTGTATTCCAATCTTGGATCACTCCATTTGAGTAATATGAATATTTTCCTTGTATAGCAAAGCCAGATCGAATTGATTTTGCATACCAATCTAACGAAAAATTATTGGAAAGTTGTTGATTGTCTTTACCTAACCATTGTGCGCGTGTTAGCGATCGAAAGCGAGTAGAGGAGACATCTCCAGCAGATGAAAAATTGGCATCTATTTGGGACATTCCAGGAACATGTACTTGATGGTCACGCGTATTTTTTAGGCCAATAGATTTTTCCATGAAATCATTCATTTTAGTGATGGATTTTTCCAATTGCTTAAAAATGGTTACTTCCTTCAATTTATTCTTAGCCTCTTTAGATGAAATAGTCTCTTGTTTGTTGGAATTAGAATTTTTGTTCAATGTTTGGTCGATTGTCTCTTCCTGAACTACTATCGTTAATGAGTCTAATTGTCCTACATTAGCAATATCGGAATCATTAATACTACTACTGATAGTTTCAATAACTGTATGTTGATTGTTTTTTTGTTCTTCACGAACCGTTATATTTTCACTAATCAGATGATCTTTCGATTTTGAATAGAAAGGATTCAGCGGTTCAGAAGTGGTTGTTCTTAATGGGGATTGATTGTAGAAACTTAGTTGATTGTTAGTTTGTTTGATTACTTGAGACTGAGTTGGTTTATTCGAAGTTAGTTGTTTCTTGTTTTGTGCTTGAACACCTTGAGTTTTTGTTACTAAACTGATTTTTTGAGGTTTATCAGATTGCCAAAATAAAATTGAAATTAAGGTAACGGCTACTATAGCCGCTGTGCTCCAAAAAAGTGGAATAATTCTTCTTTTCTTTTTTTGAGTTTTAAGAAGCGTATCTTGATTCGGGAATTGGTGAGGCTCAGGTGTTATTGTAGCTGATTTCCATGCATCTAGATCTAATTCAAGTTCAGGGTGATTAAGAATAAAAGCTTCCAATTGAGCTTCTTGCGAAGGGCTTAAATTTCCCTCAACATACTCAAAAAACCAACGATCGATATTGTAAAAAGATGGTTCACTCATTGTGTGATGTTCAAATGTTTTAACTGGTTTTTTACTTTGCTTCTTGCACGAAACAAATAAACTTTTACTTGCGAAGGTGAAATGTTGAGTATTTCTCCAATTTCTTCGTAGGCATATCCTTCTAAATCGCGCAGGAGGATGATGCTCTTTTGAATAGGTGGAAGAATGCTTACGGCTAGGTCAATTACCTGCTGTGATTCAAATGGATGATTATAATGAACTCCTTCTTCGGGAAGATCATTATTGGCAACAGAAATCATGCGTTGTCTTCGGTATGAGAAGTTTATCATTGCATTGTAGGTGCATGTAAACAACCAAGATTTTGCTTTTGTTACCTCCACTTTTTCACAGTTTAACCATAATTTCTCGAAGGAATCTTGTACAATATCTCTAGCATCATCCTTATTTCTAAGAAATCTCACTGCAAATCCATAAAGGGAATTACTGTGGTTTTTTACTACATCATTGTATTCGAGTTTCTCCAATTCTTTCGCTTGTACAGTTAGAACAATTTGAACTTTCAGAAAGTTACAGGTCATGTAATTTCTTTGAAGTAAAAATAAACGTTTAAAGAGAAAACCCACCTTTAAATGAATAAAAGTGGGTTTTGAATGAATATTGAAGAATTAAATTCCTAGATTTTTACAAATCGAATTGTTTGGGTTGAACTTTCTGTTTTCAGTACAATAAAATAGGTACCATTAATACAGTCATTCACATCAACCATAAAGGTGCTACCAGAAAAATCTAGTTGCTTAATTATTTTACCGTTTAAATCAGTAATAGTTATTGCGCCTTCGTTTGCCTCACTGAATCTAATTTCAAATAATCCAGTTGTTGGATTTGGCAACAGTTCAACGCTTAAAAGCTTATTCTCATTAATACCTACATAACCATCTACACCGTCACAATTTTCATCGATTGAATTATCTAATATTTCTGTAGCACCTGGATAGATTTGGTTGTTAGTATCATTGCAGTCACCAGCAATTGTAGCGTATCCCGCTCCTGGGTCTGAGCACAAACTTTGTCCAGTTCCAGTTCCGAAATTATCATTGTCAGCATCCACAAAATAAGTATTGAAAATCAATCCTTCGTCGATTCCACCAATACAATTATTGTCAATTCCATCACAAATTTCTATTGCGCCCGGATAAATTTGATCATCATTATCATTACAATCTCCTCCTAGGGTTACAAAACCTGCGCCTGGATTTTGACACAATGATTGACCGTTTCCAGTTCCAACACCATCTCCATCTTGGTCCGTATAATAGGTCACAAAAGTTAATCCGTTATCAATACCACCAACACAATCGTTATCCACTCCATCACAAATTTCTACTGCACCTGGGTGTATCGCATTGTTTTGATCATTACAATCTAAACCGTTGGTTACAAATCCAGCTCCCGGGTTTTGACAAAGTGCTTGTGCCGTTGAAAAATCGCCGTATGTATCTCCATCTAAATCCGAATAGTACATTACAGGACCAGTAATTGTGTTATTCAAATCATCACAATCTCCTGCAGCTAAAACATATCCTGTTGGAGCGATACAACCTGTAAATGTGTTTGTTGAATCACCAATTAAATCACCGTCATTATCAAAATACCAAGTAGTTAAAGGGTTGACTTGTGCATTAGTATCGTTGCAGTCAGAACTATCGGTAACAAAACCAGCTGGCATTGTACAAGTCAGTGTATCGTTTGCTAAATCTCCAAATCCGTCGTTATCTATGTCTGCATAAAATGTTTGAGGAGTTAAGGTTAAAATATTTCCATACAATGAAATGTCATCCATTCTCCAAGTAGTGGTTGTTCCTAGCATTTCTGTCACATAGAATCTAAATGTTACTTGGCTTAAATTAGTGTGATTTGTTAGATATACGGTGTCATCTAAGTATGCATTCCCTACATTAATTCCAGTGCCAAAATCTAAATCAGCAGCAAAATTATCTACACTTGAACGCAAATGCCATACAGGAGATCCTGCAGAAGCACTCGGTCTAAACTTAAATGCAACACGATCCAAGTTTAATGATTGACAATTCGCTGCATTTACTGAAAATTCATTGTATTGGTTTGTATCAACTGTGGTTGATGTATTCCAGCCTGAACGGTTGAAAACTCCTCCACCAGCAGAGCAATTAGTCCCTGTCCCACTAAATAATGAAAAAACAGCTCCAGTTGGTTGAGTTGTGACAGCGTTGTCTTGTGTCGTACAGTCGGTAGTACCAGCAAATTGATACATTCCAAGATTTAGCGGTGTCAATGGCGCATCACTTCCAGAACAATCTTCATCAATTCCATTCATTGGAATATCTGTTGCCCCTGGATTAATTCCTGAATTAGTATCATCACAATCTGTGTTTGTTACTACATAACCAACGGGTTGAGAACAAGCGATCAAAGAATCTGTATTGTTTCCGTAGGTATCTCCATCTAAATCTGCATAATACGTTAGAAGCGGTAGATTTTCATCAGTTGATCCATTGCAGTTATTATCGATCCCGTCACAGATTTCAACAGCATTTGGGTTAATTGCAGCGGCTGCATCATTACAATCTCCACCAATTAACACATAATTGTTTCCTGGTGAAAGTACAGCCAAAACAGTATCTGTTCCTCCAAATCCATCTTGATCAGTATCTAAAAACCAAGATAAGATAGCAAAACCTTCATCGGTTAATCCATCACAATCATTATCTATATTATCAGCAACTTCAGTAGCATTTGGGTTAATGGCAGCAACAGCATCATCACAATCTGTTGAATTTGAGACGTATCCACTTGGTTGACCACAGTTTGTTATAGGAACATTTACGTTTCCAAATCCATCTTGATCAAGGTCTTGATAAAATGTTCCAGATGCATTTACATTCGTGTTAGCATCATCACAATCCGTTGAATTTTGAACATATCCTGTTGGTTGGGTACACGATGTTTGAGAAATTAATGCATTTCCAAATAAGTCACCATCCGCATCTGCATACCAAATAGTGTTTGGATTA
>CAIUSK010000244.1 GCA_903901805.1 uncultured Flavobacteriales bacterium | reverse complement strand
ATTCAGGAATCTTGTCCTGATACATGTTCCTTATCATTTTGGCATTTAGACCAAATTATCTACCAACATCTTCGGAAAAATAAATCTAAAAAGTTAAAACAAGTCCGCTTGATTTCTTATGTTACCGATGGTAAGGGAAATTGTGTGAAAGACTTGAAATTTGCTCAATCTATGTTAAAAGAACGTGTGGAAGGATATGATTCTACTTTGTGGATTTTGGCAATGGGAGATGTTAAAAGTGTATACAATTTCAAAAATAATGGCAAATCCTTATTGGAAAAAGGACCGGATTATTTTGGCGGAGAATATTTTCAGGAAATAATGTTGTTGCTGGATAAGAAAAATCATTTGAGAATGGCTCTACGGGGCAATCAAGAGGGAATGATACGTAGGATGAAGGAACATCTTGCTTTATTGCAGAAACAATACGATAAATCAGCTAAACAAAATTAATTTATTGGTGTTTGTTTAGTATGCGCTTCACACATTTCATATTACTTACATTAACTCTCCTTGCTTGCACGGAAGAAAAAAAACGTACGCGTGTTTTACCTATGTTGGGTAATTATGATTTGGAATACAAAACAATAGACGGAGAAAAAATAGTAGACACGCTTTTTCATAAAATTCCAGTCTTTACTTTTTTAAATGAAGATTCTATTTTAAAAACAAACTCAGACTTTAAGAATAAAGTTTGGATTACCGAATTCTTTTTTTCTACTTGTCCGACAATTTGTCCAGCAATGAATTCCCAATTAAAGAAACTTAATACAGAATTACAAGCCTATTCAGACCAAATACAGTTTGTATCATTCACGATAAATCCCAAATTTGATACGCCAAGCATTTTAAAAAAATATAGGCAAAATGCGGGAATTACGGCAAAAAATTGGACTTTCTTAACTGGAGATGAGGAAGAAACTCATCGCTTAGGAATTGAAGGTTTCTTGACATTCGCTGGTAAAGATGATGAGTCTGAGGGTGGTTATGCGCATTCAGGATCCTTTACGTTGGTTGATAAGGAGGGACATGTAAGAGGCGTTTACCGTGTTACAGATTTGAACGGTAAAGTGGATTCCGGAGAATATAATAGAATGAAAATTGAAATCCTTAAATTAATAAATGATGAGTACAACATTAAAAAATGAAGCGCAAATTGCTAAATTCAGAAAGTTAATTGTAATTGTTTCGATCGTAATTCCAGTTGCAGTTGCAGCGTTATTTGGAATTAAAGTGGAAGGTGTTGATTTATCATTTTTACCACCGTTCTATGCAGGTATTAATGGTGTTACGGCTGTTTTATTGATTACGGCATTGTTCGCTATTAAAAGTAAAAATAGGAGATTACATCAACGATTGATGCAAGTATGCCTTGGTTTATCTTTGTTGTTTTTGCTTTGCTACGTGGCCTATCACATGACTTCAGATTCTACTCCATACGGAGGTTCAATGAAAGCAGTCTATTATTCAATACTAATCTCACATATTGTTTTAAGTGTTGCTGTTATTCCTTTGGTATTATTTACATACCTTTTTGCATGGGAAGGTAAATTTGATAAACACAAAAAATGGACACGTTTCGCTTTTCCAATTTGGTTGTATGTTGCCATTACTGGTGTCGTGGTTTATTGGATGATTTCTCCATTTTATACGTAATAACAACTTTCTTTCTGATTTCTTCGGTTACAAACACCAAATTTATTTGTTAAGTTAACAGAAACGCTGACTCATTTTGATTTCTGAGTAATTTGGGATTGTTATTATGCGTATCTTCATAACTCATTTCATTCCATGTCTGCAGATCGACAAATATTCACGCTCAAGCAAGTAGTTTCCTCCATTCGGAAAACGATTGAAGAGCGTTATATGCAACTTTATTGGGTGAAAGCAGAAATTCATAAATTCAACCGATTTCCAAGTGGGCATGCTTTTCCAGAAATTGTTCAACGTGAGAACGATAAAATTGTCGCTCAAATAACCGGTACTATTTGGAAACAAAACTTCGATCGGATAAACCATCAATTTATTCAAGTGGTTAAAGAACCATTAAAGGAAGGAAGTAACTTATTGTTACAGGTTAAAATAACATTTACTGAATTATATGGATTGAGTTTACAAATTGTAGATATCGATCCTTCTTTTTCTCTCGGTGAGGTTCAGAAACAACGTGAGGAAACGCTTAAAAAGCTGCAACAAGAAGGGATATTAAATCAAAATCAATCTCTTTCTTTTCCGTTATTGCCTAAAAGAATTGCCATAATATCCGCAGATTCTAGCAAAGGATTATCCGATTTTATGGATGTATTAACAACTAATGAAAAGGGATATTCATTTTTCACTTTTTTGTTTAATGCCTATGTGCAAGGAGATCAGGCTGTAGATTCTATTATTCAAACTCTTGAGAGAATTAAACGAGTCAAACATCATTTTGATTTAGTTGTTCTTGTTCGGGGAGGAGGAGCTGAAGTTGGTATGACCTGTTATAACCATTTTGATTTATGTAAAGCCATTGCAACTTTTCCCTTGCCTATTTTGACTGGAATCGGTCATTCAACTAATTTAAATGTAGCTGAACTAATTGCTTTTCGAAATGCCATAACACCCACACAATTGGCTGAGTTTTTACTACAAATATTTCGAGAATTTGACCAAGAAATCAAAGACAGTCAAAAGTTAATTGTCCAAAAGTCGGTAGATGTACTTTTTAATTCAAATCAACAATTAAACTCAACAACGCTGATTTTTAACCAAGCTGTTAAACATAGTATTTCATCCTCAAAACAAGAGTTGAATGAACTTAGTAAAATGATTCGTTATGTTGTTTCAACGGAATTAACTAAAAATCAAGTTGAGATTACACAAACTAAAATTCAATTAAAACATTTTTCCCAAGTAATTTTAACTTCCCCACAGGTTCAGCTTGAGCGGTGGAATGAGAAAATCCGATTGAGCACGGCAGGATTGATTTTATCCACGAAACGATTGTTGGATGAAACGGAAAAATATGTTCATTTATTAGATCCTATTCATGTGTTAAATAGAGGGTTTTCAATTACTTATAAAAATGGCGAAGTCATTAAAAACAATGAAAAGTTGGAAGAGGGGGATGAAATTGAAACTCAATTTGCCCATGGAAAAGTCCGTTCAATAATTGCTTCCGAGTAACAACTGGACTCAGGTTAATAATGTATCTTATTTTTAACGAAAATAAGTCACGAGAAAAAAGTAATTTTGTAAAAACAATTGATTTACATGGATTTTATAGAAGAAATGCGTTGGAGAGGGATGATTCATGACATGACACCCGGAGTTGAAGAACATTTAAAAAAAGGCATTGCTACCGCTTATATTGGATTTGATCCAACAGCGGATTCTTTACACATTGGTAGTTTGGTTCAAATAATGACGTTGGTTCATTTTCAACGTGCTGGTCATAAACCGATTGCTTTGGTTGGTGGAGCAACGGGTATGGTGGGAGATCCTTCTGGAAAATCCCAAGAGAGGAATTTATTGGATAAAGAATCATTGCAGAGAAATATCGATGGTGTCAAGTTACAATTGGCTCAATTTTTAGATTTCGAATGTGAAAAAAATCCTGCCCAATTACTTAATAATTACGATTGGTTTGAAGGCATCTCATTTTTAGAGTTTATTCGAGATATTGGTAAACATATTACCGTAAACTACATGATGGCAAAGGATTCGGTTAAAAACAGATTAGAAACCGGGATGTCATTTACTGAGTTTTCGTATCAACTATTGCAAGGGTATGATTTTTACTATTTGAATCAACACGTTAATTGTTCTATACAATTAGGTGGCTCAGATCAATGGGGTAATATTGTAACCGGCACTGAATTGATTCGAAAAAAAAATGGGGGAGATGCCTTTGCAATTACAACGCCTTTAATCAAAAAAGCAGACGGAACAAAATTCGGTAAAACGGAAGGTGGGAATGTTTGGCTCGACGCAACCAAAACCTCACCGTATAAATTTTATCAATATTGGTTAAATGCGAGTGACGATGACGCGGCATCTTATATCCGTATTTTTACATTGAAAAGTAAAGAGGAAATTGGTGTTTTAGAGCAAGAGCATCAAGAAGCGCCTCATTTGCGGGCTTTGCAAAAAGCATTGGCTGAAGACATAACGTTGCGTGTTCATGGTCAGGAAGCCTTGGATGGTGCCATTGCAGCAAGCAACATTCTTTTTGGTAAATCTACATCCCATGAATTACAACAATTAAGCGAAGGAGATTTCTTTGCTGTTTTTGAAGGGGTTCCAATAAGTAAAATCCCTATATCAGAATTTAATCAAGGACTTAGTATTGTTGACGCTTTAGGAAATCGGACGGGATTTTTAGCTTCAAATGGCGAAGCACGACGCGAATTAAAGGCAAACGCAGTAAGCGTAAATAAAGAAAAAGTAAGTGAAGATTTACTGTTAAACAGTAGCCACCTAATCAATGGGAAATATATATTGTTGGGTAAAGGCAAGAAAAACAACTATATCATCGTTGTAGAATAGTAATGGAAATAAAGCAGGCTCAAAAACTGGTTGATGAATGGATCCAATCCGCTGGTGTACGTTATTTCAATGAACTTACAAATATGGCAATGCTGACGGAAGAAGTAGGTGAGGTTGCCCGTATTATTGCCCGTAGATATGGAGAACAAAGCGAAAAGGAATCAGATAAAGGGAAAGATTTAGGAGATGAATTAGCAGATGTATTATTTGTACTAATTTGTTTAGCTAATCAAACCGGCATAGATTTAGAAACTGCATTAACTAAAAATCTAGATAAGAAAACATCCCGTGATGCTCAACGCCATAAAGCAAATAATAAACTGAAATAGGGTATGTTAAAGAAACCTGGCGGCTTTGCTCCAATACTGCCTTTTCTAAAGAAATTTGGAATAGTTTTAGCTCTTTTGCTTGTTTATAGGTTGGTCTTGTTTTTTTTTAACTTCAATTTATTTCAAGGAGTAACTTCCTATGATTTTCTGATTGGAACGTGGTTTGACCTCATAACACTCAGTTTATACCTGCTTCCTGTTGTTATAATCTATTTTATTCCTACGCCCTTAAAATTAAAACGTTGGAAGCAAATTGCCAATTCGTTATTATTTGTTTTTATTTCTGCCAGTGTTTTAGCATTTAATGCTTGGGATATAGCGTATTATTCATATACATTCAAAAGAATCAGTTATGACTACTTGTTGTTTATGCTGAATTCAACAGAAACAAATTCGTTAGCGGGAGTTTTTTTACTGGAATTTTGGTGGCTCTTCTTATTGTTTCTTTTGAGTTTAACGGTTTTAATATGGAGTGAAAGAAAGTTTAAAAGTGATTCATTCGCAGTTGATAATTGGAAATCTTGGTTGTTTTATCCCGTTATTTTAGCTGGCTTTGTTATCATAGGTCGCGGTGGATTTCAACTAAAACCAATTGGAATTTTAGATGCGACTATTTATACAACAGTTGAAAAATCCCCAATTGTATTGAATTCTGCATTTACGATGATCAAAACAATTGAATTTCGTGGCGTTGAGCCGAAGCATTATTTTACAGAGACTGAAGAGAAAAAATATTTTAATCCAATTCGCGTTTCAACCCCTCAAAATATACTAAAGGATTCTACAAACGTTGTTTTTTTATTATTGGAAAGCTTTGGTAGTGCCTATGTGGGGCCCGGAAATCCCGATAGTTACACCCCTTTTTTAGATTCTATCCTTAATCAATCTGTTTATTTCTCCAATGGTTATGCCAACGGAAGAACCTCAATGGATGCACTTCCAACTATCCTTTCCTCAATTCCTGCTTGGATGGATGAGCCTTTTATTCTTTCCTCCTACAGCAGTAACCAATTTTCTGGCTTGCCACAAATTCTGAGAAAAAAGGGATATGAAACTGCTTTTTTTCATGGTGCCACCAATGGTTCGATGCGCTTTGATAGCTATTGTGCGGCTACAGGAATTGATCATTATTATGGAAGAAAAGAATACAAGAATGAAAAGCATTTTGATGGCAACTGGGGAATTTGGGATCATCACATGCTCAATTGGTCAATTGATAAGATGAACGAGTTTAAAAAGCCATTCTTTTCCATGATATTTACTTTATCATCTCATCATCCATTTTCTATTCCATCAGAATATAAATCAAAAATCAAAATGGGTCCTGAACCAATCTGTGGCACATTAAGCTATGTAGATTTAGCTTTGCAGGAATTTTTTGATAAAGCAAAGAAACAACCCTGGTATAAGAATACGCTTTTCGTTATTTGTGCAGATCATACTGGGCCAACGAATAGACCGGAAAAAGCAACCTTAGATATGCGATATAGGATTCCAATTGCCTTTTTTGATCCATCAGGAAAATTGAAACCACAAAAACCAACAGTTTCTCTTCAGCAAATAGATATTTATCCAACGATATTGGATTTACTCAATATTCAATCGAAGTATTACTCAATAGGTAGCTCCTATTTCTCTAAACAACCAAAGGTAATTGCAGCTTTCGCTCAGCAAAATTTAATTTCTTTTGGAAGTCCTGGTAAACCCGAAGTATGGAATGAATCAAAAGTATATTCAAAACAAAACCCCAAATATTGGGAGATACAGCATCTAAAAGCAGCGTATCAACGGTATTGTAGGGATTTATTGAGTAATAAAATGCTTCCTTAATATGTTTCCTTCAATCTACCGGCTAAACTAAAAACTTGGTGTAATAGTGTTAGAATTTCACTTGAGATTATGGAGTGAAATCATTTTTGTGCAAATCGATACATGAACAAAGCAACGAAAGCGAAAATCATGTTGGGAATCCAGACGGCAATATAGGCGGGAAATCCCATTTTAATTGTGGCCACGGTGGCTACTTTCATCACGAAAATATAGATAAAAACAATGCCTAATCCAATAGCGATATTGATTCCAATTCCGCCCCGTTTTTTTTGCGAAGATACCGCCACGCCAATAATCGTAAGGATATATGCAGCAAAAGGATAAGACGTGCGTTGATGTAATTCTATTTCGAAATAAGGAATTTTAGATGATCCCTTTTTCCTTTCTCTATCAATATGTTTGGTTAATTGGGTAAAAGTCATTGCTTCGGCAATATTGTCTCGTTGAGCCATGTCATCGATAGTAAATTGAAATGTGGTATCTTTTCGCTGTCGCTGAATTAAAACATCATTGGGGTAACCAATTTTCCTTTCAAAGTAATCCGTTAATATCCACTTATTCGTTCCAATTATGTTCTGAGCGGTTTTGGCTTTTAAAAAATGAGTGATTTTCTTTTCTTTGTCCCACTTTTCCACCACAAATTCATTGATCAGGTTATCCTCACTGCCATAACTAGAAAAATATACTACTTCATTATTGGGGAATTCTGCGTGGTATTCTTCTACATGCATTCTATCTCGGTAGTATTTTTCTTCAAATGATAAACGAACCTTATTGGCTCTCGGAATAATAAAGTGATTGAGAATCAATGATAAAACCATTAAAATTGTCGCTCCCATAAAATAGGGCCTCATAAACCGAGTTATAGGTCTTCCGCTAAACCAAATGGGAATAATTTCAGTTTCTTGAGCCATTTTAGCAGTAAACCAAATGACAGATAGAAAAATAATCATGGAGGAAAACATGTTTCCGTAAAACAAAACAAAATTGAGGTAGTAATTAAAAACGATTTCGCTTAATGGTGCTTTATTGCTGATAAATTCACTCAATTTTTCTGAAACATCAAAGACTACAGCAAGAAACATGATAATTCCCAGCATAAAAAAAAATGTGCCTAGAAATTTACCAATGATGTATTTGTCAATGATTTTAATCATAACGTTATAAGCGTTGTTTCAAAATCGGAATTAGGTTATTTTTCCAGCTTTCAAAAGTACCAGCAAGGATCTGCTTTCTTGCCTCTTTTACTAATTGTAAATAGAATGTCAAATTGTGCAAGGTGGCAACTTGAGCACCGAGGTATTCCTTTGTTTTAATTAAATGACGCAAATAAGCCTTCGTATATACCTGGTCTGCCCAAAGAGGGCTAGTGATGTCAATTGGACTAAAATCCTTTGCCCATTTTTCATTTTTAATATTGATGGTTCCGTTCCATGTAAATAGTAAACCGTGCCGTGCATTTCTGCTGGGCATGACACAATCAAACATGTCAACTCCTAAACTAATGCATTCTAGAATATTAACTGGAGTTCCAACGCCCATTAAATAACGTGGTTTATTTTTTGGTAAAATTGAACATACCAAATCTGTCATTTCATATAAATGTTCTTCAGGTTCTCCCACGGAAAGACCTCCAATTGCATTTCCAATTGCGTCAAAAGAGGCAATTTCATGTGCTGATTGTTTTCTTAAATCTGAGTAAACACTTCCTTGTACAATAGGAAATAAGGCTTGGTTGTGACCATATTTCGGTTCGGTTGATTCCATGTAGTTTACGCAGCGTTTCAACCAGCGATGAGTCATTTCCATTGATTTTTTCGCATACGTATAGTCGCAAGGATATGGAGTACATTCATCAAATGCCATTACTATATCTGCACCAATGCTGCGTTGGATTTCCATTGATTTTTCAGGACTGAGAAAATGGTAACTTCCATCCAAATGTGATTGAAAACGAACACCTTCTTCTGTGATTTTACGAGCGTTAGAAAGCGAATATACTTGATAACCACCGCTATCTGTTAGAATCGGTCTTTCCCATCCCATAAAAGCATGTAGACCACCCGCTGCATCCATTACCTCCATCCCAGGCCTCAAGTATAAGTGATAGGTATTGCCTAAAATAATTTGTGCCTGAATATCTTCGCGTAGTTCTTGTTGATGAACCCCTTTTACGGTTCCTTGTGTGCCAACAGGCATGAAAATGGGTGTTTCGATTGCTCCGTGATCGGTATGGAGTATTCCGGCCCTTGCCTTTGTTGAAGAATCTGACTGAATTAGTTCAAAGTGCATAAAATGTTGAAAAATAACCTAAGCAAAGATACATCTATTTAGGTTTGAAGACGAACTTTGTGGACGATATTAAATTATGCTGTCATATTTACCCTCTTTTGGATTTGAAATTTTCACCTACTGCTTTTTAGTTTTATGTGTAGCTGGGTTCATTCAATTTTTGTATCTTCTATTTATTTATGGTAGGTTATCATTTTACAGGGTGAAACCACACCAAGAGCAACCAATGGTTCCAGTAAGTGTAATTATTGCTGCGCGGGATGAATCCGATAATTTATATGAAAACCTTCCTACTATTTTGAGCCAAGATTATCCTGAATTTGAGGTCATAGTAGTAAATCATCAATCAAGCGATGATAGTAATTGGTTGTTAATTGCATTTCAGCAACAATACAAAAATTTAAAAGTCATCGACATTCCTAAGAATAAACACCTGAGGGCAGGAAAAAAATTCCCAATTACTTTGGCGATCAAAGGGGCGAAATACGAACATTTTTTATTGACAGATGCGGATTGTAAGCCGTCCAGTTATCAATGGTTGCGAAAAATGGCGGGTTCATTCTCCTCCTCTAAACAAATTGTAATGGGATACGGGCCTTTTAATAAAGAGAAAGGTTTTTTGAATAAATTAATTCGTTTTGATGCTGCATGGATTGGCGTAAACTATATTTCGATGGCCTTGTCGAAATTACCGTATATGGGTGTGGGTAGAAACTTGGGTTATACCAAAACAGTCTTTAATTCAGTGAGTGGTTTTAAATCGCATTATTCCTTGCCGTCAGGTGATGATGATTTGTTTATCCAACAGGCAGCGCAAAAGTCAAACTATACAGTAAATATTGATCCGGATACTTTTTGTTTTTCACCAGCAGCCCCTTCGTGGTCAAGATGGGTTCGACAAAAATCAAGACACTACTCAACTTCCAATCAATATAAGGTTATTAAAAAGTTGTTGTTAGGAATATATCCGGTCACCTTGCTTTTATTGTGGTTATCCTTTGTTATTTTGTTGTTTAAAGCGGATTTTAGAATAATAGATGGGATAGTATTTGGGATAGTAATACTTTTAAAATGGTGGATTCAAGGAAAATGTTTACTCAAGCTCCAAGAAAAGAATTTTGTTTTTTTACTGCCATTTTGGGATGTGTTTTATGCTGTAGTAACCCCCATGTTATTCTTCCTTACTGAACAAAAGCGGAACACTAAATGGTAGAAAACCAACATTTATCGGAAAGGGCTAAACTAGATTTAGAATTAGTTGAGGCTGCTCGATTGGGTAAACAGTCTGCGTATGCTGAATTAATGGACCGATACAGAGACTCCATTTATTTCATGATGCTAAAAATGGTGCGTAATTCAGATGATGCTGATGATTTGACCATTGAAGCTTTCGGGAAAGCCTTTAGTAGATTAGATCAATATTCTCCTAGTTTTGCTTTTTCGACCTGGTTATATAAAATTGCATCCAATAATTCGATCGATTTTATTCGAAAAAAGCGTATTCAAGTTACTTCCATGGACTCAGGCTATACCAATGATGATGGTGATCGCATTCAAATTGATGCTAAATCAACTACAATGAATCCTGAAGAAACAGTAATTTATGGCCAAAAAGTAGTTCACATGCGCATGTTGGTCAGTAAATTAAAGCCCCGCTATCGTGTTTTGGTTGAAAAAAGGTATTTTGATGAATTAAGTTATGAGGAAATAGCGGAAGAATTACAATTACCTCTTGGAACAGTTAAAGCTCAACTATTTAGAGCGCGAGATTTTCTAGCCAACATGATGGAAAAAACAAAAGATTCTATTTAATAATGGATTCTCAATTAATTTCAAGATACTTTCCAGACTTAACTGAAAAGCAACAAAAACAATTCAAATTATTAAAGGGATTATATCAAGAGTGGAATGCTCAAATCAATGTGATTTCTAGAAAGGATGAGGATGATTTTTATTTGCATCATGTATTGCATTCCCTGGCCATTTCTAAGATAATTAATTTTCATTCTGGCACACGTGTTCTTGATATTGGCACAGGAGGAGGATTTCCTGGTATTCCGTTGGCAATACTTTTTCCAGATACTCAGTTTGTTTTGGTAGATTCTATCGGAAAAAAAATAAAAGTTGTTAATGGTATAACTGAATCCTTAGGATTAACGAATGTTCAAGGTATTCATGAACGGGTGGAGAAAATCCCTGGTCAATTTGATTTTATTCTTTCAAGGGCGGTTGCACCACTTGCTGATTTACTTTTTTGGACCAAAGACAAATTGAATCCTGAAAATAACAATGAACTATCCAATGGTTGGATTTGCCTCAAAGGCGGAGATTTAACGGATGAGTTATCAAAAATTAAAAAGCATATTCGCTCCTATTCAATTTCAGATTGGTTCGACGAACCGTTTTTTGAAACGAAGAAAATTATTTACGTTCGTTAACTTTCTCAAATCTTTTTTTTATTCCTTCATACAAACCGATTATCGGAAGGAATAAGCAATAATTATAATATAAATCCTCAAAAGGAATTGTGCCAATTCGGATTCCTATGATATGGCTTTCATTATACCATACAACGGGATTTTCAGTGAACATTCCAGTTAATACTCCATTTACGATCAGAAACGGAATGAGCGCCACTAAATAGGCAAATACAAATCGCTCATACCAGCGAACTTTAAAAATGAAATAAAGTCCAACCGTTAAAATCGCACTTGCGCCGCATGCAACACTCGTATACCAGTTGTCTAAAAACCAAGTAGAAAAAACAAATCCGGATAGAACAAAAAAGAAAGCGAATAACTTGGCTACTTTCGAAAGCGAAACTGTTGGAAAATAGGCATTCAGAACGACGTAAATAAAAACGCAATTATAAGGCACAATAACAAAAAATAAAACCTCCTCAAGAGGTAAATGACCAAGGTAGATTTCTTGAATATAGGCAGGGGTAAATCCCCAAATTCCGCGGATCGTAAAATATTCATCCCAAATTATGAAAACAAGCGCAACGAACAGAATAGCTGGAAATATGTATTTCCATTGCTTGTAATAGCTAACTTTTTTGTCAAAACTCAGACAAAATGGACCTGCAAAAGCCAAAATGAGTATCCAAAAATATAAACTCATTTAGCATGCTTAGATTGAAAGGCCTTTTTTGCTTCTTGAAAATACTTTGGAGGAACGATTAACATTCCAAAGCATTCACCATGTTCTTTTCCTTGGTGTTTATGATGAACTTTATGTGCCTTTCTGATTGCTGTAAAATACGCATTATCGATGTTTCTGAGCCATTTAAATCTGCGATGAATAAACACGTCATGTACTAAAAAGTAGGCAAAACCATACGCAGCAATTCCAAATCCCATCCAAACAGGAACATAGGCTTCATTCATCATTCCTAACATGATACAAAGCCAAGATGGAATGGCATAAATTAGAAAAAACACATCGTTTCGCTCAAAGAAACCGGGTTCTTCCACATGATGGTCTGCATGAAAATACCACATGAAACCGTGCATCACAAACTTGTGCGTTGCCCAAGCCATGAATTCCATTCCAAAAAATGTTGCAAGTAAAACAAAAGGTCCCCACCAATACATTATCGAAAATTTAGAATTATAAAAAATACGAATTGAATAAAAAACAATGCATTAAATACTTTGTTCGAATAAGGTTTACGAATAATAGTATAAATAAGTTGCAAGATTAAAGCAACAAAAAACCAACAGATATAGTTGTAAAAAGGAATTGTGTTATTTTCCCAAGACCAAAAATCATTTTTCATTGCAACTGGTTCCATTACAAAATCAAAAACAACAAGAATCAGGGCATTTATTAGTAGTTTAATTGATGTGGGAAGGTTCATTCGATAGGTTATGGAAGCTGCAGTAACGGTTAATACTCCCCAGTTTATTCCAATAACAACGGATACATCCCAAAGTTTGGGGCCTAGGCTAGCACCGTAAGAGTAATTACCAAATAATAATCCCGTATGCACACCAATAAGTTCCGCACCAAATCCAATAATAAATGCTAGGAATAAAAAACGAATCAATAACCCTATATTTTCTTTTTCAGCCAAGAGTAATACAAAAAAGGCAAGAAGTAAATTGAGAAACGAAAGGGAAAGAATTAGGTTTTTGAAATCAGGAAGCAAGAGGCCCACCAATCCAACTAAATGAAAAATGATCAGAATAGCAATTAGGTATTTGTCAGAAATTACCTTCATACAGCGATTATCAAATAATAATTTACTAAGTTCATATAATTCTTCCGCGAATTGAATTTTCAATAGTTTCACTCAAGGTATAAAATGAATGATCGATTGAGGACTTTAATTTATCACTGTTGTACGATACCGTTTTATAGGCTGAATCTATAGCATCTTTCGAAAGAGGGGGTTTTGCACCAAAGAGTCGAAAGATAGGTAATGTTACTATTGCCAAGATTCTAACCACTCTTTTCGATAGTGCGTATTTTGGCCTGTTTACCTTTGTTTGGTCGGCTATTTCATTAAGTAATACTTGAATTGGTTGGTTGCTGCCGATACATAAAAATCGTTCGCTTTTAATTGTACTTTGCATAAGTTTTTTGAGGCAAACTGCCACATCACGAACATCAACGGTTGCATTTGAACCTGTTGGATAAAAACGTAATCCTTTTGATGCTGTTTTTAAGATTGTCAACGATGATTCATCCCAATTTCCTGGACCTAAAATAACGCATGGATTAATAATGACAGCAGTTAATCCTTCTTCAATTCCTCTCCAAACTTCTTTTTCTGCAAGGTATTTACTTACTGAATAACCACTTGTTTAGGGTGTTTTTTTCCATTTATCTGCCTCAGTAATTGGTTTTTTTTCGTCTCCACCAACCGCGGCTGTTGAACTAACATAGGCTAATTTTACAACTGAAAATTTCAAACAAAGATTAACGATGTTTGCGGTTCCGTAACGATTAATGATAACAGATCGTTTAAAATCTCTCGAGTGAAATGAAACATTTCCTGCAGTATGATAAACATGTGTAATACCCTCAAATGCAATTTTCAAACTTTCGATATCGGTAAGGTCAGCTTGAAT